>NZ_JACGWC010000034.1:0-33937 GCF_014077545.1 Colwellia sp. BRX10-1 | reverse complement strand
AGCCGCATTAACCGTCGCTGATTTTAAAATTTCTTGTGATGTCATATCGGCTTTATATCTATCATTAAAGGATAACAACCAATTCAACACAAAGCATTTAATTTGTTGTTTTATAAGGCTAATCCAAAAGAAGACGGTGCTTTATCATCGGTCTACAATATATGCTGTACTTATCAGATGAAATTTAAATTGTCATATTGACTATGCACAATAAAGTTGAGCTTATTTACCACCTTTGTCAAAAAAACTTTTATTTTTTGTGACTATTTAGTAAACAGTCTAGTCTATAGACTATTGTTCTTTATAAAAACAGGAAATCAAACATGAAAATAGCAATCTTATCTAGAAACAAGAAGTTGTACTCGACTCGTCGTTTAAAAGAAGCGGGTGAAGCGCTGGGTCACCAAGTTGACGTTATCGATACACTGCATTGTTATATGGATATCACTAGTGATAGATCTGTTGTGCGCTATAAAGGTAAAGAGCTGCCACAGTACGACGCTATTATACCGCGTATTGGCGCATCAATTTCTTTCTATGGCACCGCGGTAGTCCGTCAATTTGAAATGACCGGTGCTTTTAGTGTCAATGAATCTGTAGCGATTAGTCGCTCTAGAGACAAGTTACGCTCTATGCAACTCCTGTCAAGAAAAGGCATCGGCTTACCAAGAACAGGCTTTGCTAATCGTCCTGATAATGTAAAAGATTTAATTAAGAACGTCGGTGGCGCACCTTGCGTGATTAAGTTACTTGAGGGTACACAAGGTATTGGAGTCGTACTTGCTGAAACAACTAAATCAGCAGAAGCGATTGTTGAAGCATTTATGGGTTTAAATGCTGATATTTTAATTCAAGAGTTTATCAAAGAAGCCGGTGGTGCTGATATTCGATGTTTTGTTGTTGGAGACCGTGTTGTTGCCGCAATGAAGCGTCAAGGCGCCGAGGGTGAATTTAGATCAAATTTACACCGCGGCGGTTCAGCGGTACTCGTTAAACTGACCCCAGAAGAAAGAGCAACGGCCGTATCGGCAGCAAACATTATGGGGCTGAACGTTTGTGGCGTTGATTTACTGCGCGCCGAACGTGGCCCAGTGGTCATGGAAGTAAATTCTTCACCGGGTTTAGCCGGTATTGAAGCCGCGACTGAAAAGGATGTTGCCACCATGATCTTCAAGTTTATTGAGAAAAAGTTTATTGAAAAGAATGCTAGCGCTAAATCCAATCGAAATCGCACCCAAGGTAAAGGGTGATCTCCACGTTTAATCTCGATAACTTAGGGTCGTGACAGCCGATATTTCAGTCTTCACGACCACAACATTCTCTGAGTTCACTTAATAACGGTCAATGCATTGACATACCACATGACCTTAACTTGAAGAGAATATTTACGGTTTTCTGCTTTCAAGCCAACGATAAAATGAGCTGTCGTTGGTTTGTATACATCATTGCAAGAATGCTTACTAGCCTATGGATTAGACGTTTTCTATCATTCAAAAACAAGATAAAAAACTATCAATGATATTCATAATAAAATCACTAAAATATATTTTTAAAATAATCACTTTTGCTGTAATAACAACACAGAGCAGTCTAATAAACATTAATATTATGACCAAGCCGCCCTATTAAGACGGCTGTTTTTTACGCGATTTTTACTATTTTAATACGCTCAATATTGGTTTGACTTTTTATGCCTAGCAGCTATTTTAATTGAAATATTTTGATTGCCTCTTTCACTTGTTCTTTGTTGATCGGCTTAACCAAATAATCATCCATCCCTGCAGACAAGCATTTTTCTTCATCTCCAACCATCGCATTGGCCGTCATAGCAACGATAGGAATACTTAAATAGCGAGCTCCTGCATTACCTTGCCTAATTGAGGCTGTCGCTTGGTAACCATCCATTTCAGGCATTTGACAGTCCATAAAAATAAAAGTAAATGGCTGGCTCTCATCACTTGCTTTAAGCTTTTCAATGGCATCTTTACCGTTAATGGCAATAACACATTGGGTTATTCCTATTTTTTTCAATACCGCCATAGCAACCATTTGATTAACTCGATTATCTTCTACCAGTAGTAATTTAACCTTTTTTGTCCAGCTACTATCCTCATTAGATAAACGTGTTAATTTAGCCGTGGTCACTTCACTGATGAGCTCTTTTTCAGGTTCAGCTAATAAAGTGTTTAATGCTCGTTGTAAATCGGTGGTAATTACCGGTTTAGGAAAAAAACCATCAATACCACTTGCCGTGCTATCGGCTAAATTATGCTGAATGCTCATTAGCGTCATAAACATTATTTTTAGATTTTTATGCACCGGATTCAAGCGCACTATTTTAACAAATGCTAAAGCATCTAAATCAGCAAGTTGTTGATTAATGATCAACAAATCATAGTGGTCATTTTCTGTTTGCTTATTAAGAGCTGTGAGCGCAGGTTGTAAGGTCGTTATGATATCAGCTTCTACATGCCAGCAGTTTAATTGGCGCTTAATGACGTTAGCGCAGGATTGATTTTGCTCTATAACCAGCACACGTTTGCCTTGCAAAGCTTTTACAGGTTGAGACAATAAAGAATCCGCTGATTTTTCTAACAATAAATCACAGCTAAAAGTGCTACCTTCACCTGGGTTACTATCAACATCGACACTGCCTTGCATACATAAGCAAAGCTTTTTAACGATAGCAAGACCAAGCCCTGTGCCGCCATATTCTCGTGTTGTTGAAGCATCAACTTGACTAAACACTTCAAACAATCCTTGCTGCTTATCTTTTGGTATACCGATACCAGTATCAGATATTTCAGCAATAATTCGCCATTGCGTTGTCGAGTGATTTTGCTGGCAAAGACGAATAACCACCTCGCCTTGTTTGGTAAACTTAATAGCATTAGCTAATAAATTGGTCAATATTTGACGAAGTCGATTAGGATCGCCAACCACTAGCGACTCTTCAATATCAACAAGGTCAACGATTAACTCTAAGCCTTTGTGCTGAGCTTGTTGCGCAAAAGATTCGGCTAAGTCACCAACCATATCACGTAAGTTAAAACTAACATTTTCAAGTTCTAACTTATTAGCGTCTATTTTGGAGAAATCTAAAACGTCGTTAATTAATGCTAAAAGCGAGTGAGCACTTTGCTGGGCGATACCGATTCGGTGATTTTGTTCTTGGCTTAACACAGAGTCTTTAACTAAATCCAGCATACCAATAACACCATTCATTGGTGTTCGTATTTCGTGGCTCATACTGGCAAAAAATTCATTTTTAGCGGTTACCGCTACTTCTGCTTGCTCTTTCGCTTTAATAAGCGCGATTTCATTCTCAACGATTGCGCTAACGTCATAGTTCACACCTATCATTGATACCGGTTTTTTATTATTGTCGTAACTGATAATCGCCGCTGCTTTAATATACTTTATTTCGCCATTTGGCCATATAATTCGAAATTGTGTATCGTACTGACCGTGTACTTTAATTGCATTAATGAATTCACGACCGGCCTTCTCGATATCTTCAGGATGTACACCTTTGTCGCAAACGTCTTGCGCAATTAAAGCTGGTCGACGGTCGACACCATAAAGCTTAAACATCCAATCGTCCCACTTTAATTCGTTACTAAGCAAATTAAGTTCCCACACACCGATACCGGCAGAGTCTGTTGCTAATCTCATTCGTTGGTTGTGTTGGCTAATACGCTGCTGGCTTATCTTTTTATCAGTAATATCTTGAAATGAACCATACAAACGGACACATTTTCCATCGGTAAACTCGGAACGACCACGGGCAGACACCCAAATTTCTTTACCTTTGGCAGTGACCAACTCCATATCTTCCTCGTAAGCACTACCGTCATTCATACACTTGGCAATTAACGCTTGTACTTTCTCTCTGCTTTCTCCTTCTTTATAAAAATTAATTGCCTGAGATAGTTCTGGTTGATACTCATTGGGCACTTCATGAATGACTTTAGTCATTTTTGACCAGTAAACATTGTTGTTAACTAGATCAACTTCCCAGACACCAATGCGAGCTTGCTGTGCCATTTCTTCCATTAAAGATTGTTGCCCTAGCAATCTATCTTTATGTTTAACACGTGTTAGCTCTGCACTTATCCAATGAGAAAACAATTGAATTAAGTCTAATTCCCTCGTGGTAAAAGGCCTTTCCGAAGGCTCAGGGCCAGAAAAGTTTAATGTGCCAAAAAGTTTGCCATCAACAGTCAATGGCACACCAATATAGCTTTCTAAACCAAAAGCTTGATAACACGGGTGATCTTTTATTTCACTTTCACCTGCATGGTAAAAAGAAATAGGCTGGTTTGCATGTAAGGTATGAAAACAATAGGTATTGCCTAAATCAAAAATATCTCCAGGATTAATTTCATTATTCGGAGTATGGCAATAGACAACTCGATATTCTTGATGATGAATTTCACTGATCAACGCAAGCGGTAAATTAAATATTTTTTTTCCAAGCTCTAAGATGTTTTGAATTTTATCAATTAAGCATTTGTCTATATCCGAGGTTATTTTATGGAGTTTATTAAGAGTCATTTCAGTTTGCTTAATACCACTAATATCGTTCTGAATAACAATAAAAGATTCTGCCTTATTGTCATTGTTGATCAGTGGCACTATGGTGGTACTTAACCATAGCTCTCGGCCACCTTTGATTTTATTAATGGATTCGCCATGCCAATATTCTTTAGCGATAGCTGTTAGAAATATATTTTTATAATCGTCTTGGGTATAACTTGAAGCGCAGATTTCAACAACACTGTGACCAAGGATCTCTTCTTCACGGTAACGATAGAAATCAAGAAAACGTTGATTAACTTCCGTTAACGTACCCTTTTCATCGACATTGACTCGATAAACAATCGCGTGCTTATTTATCGCCAGCATTAACTCGACGCTTTTTTGTTTAGAAAGTGAAAGTTCATGGTGATAATTGCTAATGAGCCGTTGCAGCGGCCTAAAAATGAAGAAGCTTATCGCAAATAATAGGGCCATTGAGACCAGCCATAAAAATGCTTCGAGTCTTTCTATGTTAACTATACGCTGATTAGTATGTTGCTCTATTTTGGAAACGACTAGATCTAAAGAAATCAGTAAATTATTAATAGCCCCTGGATTGAATTTTTCTTTAACTATTGCCTCAGCATTCTTTTTGTTTTGAGTCAGACTAAGCGCGATAGCACTTTCAGCGAAGTAATTGACCCGTTTGTTAAGCTCAGTCGGCGCGTTAAAATACCATGAATATAATTCACTAGGCATGCTATTAGATTTGTTAACCACCATCATTGTTAAAAGTTGCTGGTTAGTCGTAAACAATTTGACCGTATCGAAGAGATTTTTTGTCACCTTCTCATCAATTTCAGCCGTAGTTATATTGTGATAATGCTGAATGGCTAGGTAAGCTATTTTTTGTGACAACATTCTTTGGCCGCCAGCAAGATTAATCGTTTCAGCGTCTTTGGCTTGTTGATTAAATAATAGCATCAAACTTAAAAATGACAGGCTAATTAACGCAGCAATTAAAGCTATAGCTAATGAGTTACGACGTTTAATTTTCTGTTGTAGGGTTTTAATATTAGTCATATTATTTTGTTTACAATCCTTTAGCAGGCCCAGCGGCGATTTCAGCAATGACCTGACTATCTATAAGACAACGAGGCTAGCTTAACCCATTAATTAATTGTCGGATATTATCTCTGCCCAAGTATAGACCCTATATTCACATTAACTAAATATTAGATCAAATAATCAATAACTTATTCAAGGTCTATTGGTTAAGTTTTATTGATGAATTTCTATATGAAAGTGAAATTATTATAGATATAAAGCGGACTAAAATAATATTATTATGTCTTCTACCGGTTTTTAATAGGTTTTAGTGACGAAAAACTTTTGCCTATAGGATTATTACTGCCCTAATCAAGCTAAAAAATTATTATTACTCAGGTTATAAACTTCAATTCAAACCATACTTTTTTTAACTAATAGCACCGCTGTTTCATGTTGTGCATGAACAAAAAAGTTAATATTAATGCCCGCCAGTGCCTTTTTCTCCTCAAGTGAATTCACTTTAACGACTAAGTTTGCCTTAGGATAGTAATCGAGTACGGCTTGGCAAATTATTTGTTTGTTCTTTAATGTGTTTACCGTAATAATGATACTAGTTGTTTGCTCTACTTTTAATGATTCAAGTACGGGCGTTTTATCTAGGTGACCAAAATAAGCGTTATAGCCACGCTTTCTTGCCAATAATACATGTTGTAAATTATCAGAAATAATTAAAAAGTTGATGCCATTATTTGTCAGTTCTTTCGCTACAATGCGACCTAAAATAGCAAAACCACAAACAATGGTGTGATTAGTCACCTTTACGGTGGTTATTTTATCAGCTTCAAAAAATTCAACGACAAAAAGTGCGGCTAATTTATAAATATTACTGACCATAAAAGGGGTTAATATCATAGATAAAACAGTAACCAATATCAGAAAACTCGCTAAATCTTTTGCTATCAGGTTTTGACTTATTGCCATAGCAAAAATCACAAAAGAAAACTCCCCTACTTGGCATAAGGCAACAGCAGATTTAATTGATTCGCTTTTATTCGATTTTTTTCTCATCAAAATATAAATAATCGTCGCTTTTATTATCATAACAAGGACGAGTACACTCATCACCCAATGAAGATGAGTTATAAAATAATCAACGTCTATTTTTGTGCCAATAGAAAAGAAAAAAACACCTAAAAAAAGATCTTTATATGAAGATATATCGGATTCAACTTTCATGTGAAATTTAGTTTCGGCAATAATCATCCCCGCAATGAACGCACCTAAAGAATAAGTAAAACCGAGGTTATGAGCAATAATTGATGCCCCCAATACGATAGTAAATACCGATATTAAAAACAGTTCTTCCATTAGCGCATTCGATGAAAAATGCAGTAGCCAAGCAATTATTTTTTTTCCTATAGTGAACATAAAAATAATAATACCACTGGCATACAAAAAAGTTTTTAGCAGCACATCGGTTAGAGACAATTCATTATTTGAGAGAAAACCCATTAAGAGTAAAATAGGGATAACGGCTAAGTCTTGAAAAACCAGTATAGCAACTGATTTTTTACCATAGGGTGTCACTATATCTTTTGATTTTTTCAGGTAAGGTAATACGATAGCCGTTGAAGATAAACTAAATGAAAGCGCAATAATTAATGAGGGTATCGGTTCAATATTAAAAAGATAAAATGCAAGTATAAAAATAACAATAGCGCTAAAGCTAACTTGGATAAAACCATTAAAAAATATCAATTCCTTCATTTTACCTAGCTTCGCAAAAGACATTTCCAAGCCAATCGTAAACATAAGAAAAACAATACCAAATTCACCAATAAGCTCAAGGGAATGAATATTGTCACTGCCATTGAAATCAAAAATATTGCTTACTATGGTGCCGGTAATAATGTAGCCAATAATGTGCGAAATTGAGAACTTGGTTAATACTATATTGATAACGCTAGCAAGTGCTAACGAGACTGCAATAATAACAAGTATAGCGTCCATATTATCCTTTTAATTCATCTGTTGATGTATAGTAAAATTTAACTCATTAACGTCTATGCACATTACAGACCATATAAAATTAAAATTTAACATTTAAATACAATAACTTAAACAATCACTAACACACTGTTTATTTTTAATACTCAATTAATCGCTCCATTTTAAAGCGCAAGCACCATAGCGGTGCAATACCCTCAATGATTCTATTGGTGAACGAGCCGCCATGATAAGCGTTTAATTTAATTCACAGCTAAACCTTTGTCTTCTAAACGCAATTAAACCCTTAAGTCAAACTGACATTGTCTTTGACACCAGCGTAATAAAAAAAGTAAAAACAATAACTTAACAAATAAACAGTCTTTCTTAGATGACATTATTTTTTTAGCCAATCAATCTCGTTATAACACTGAAATAATTAACTTTTATTATTTGGCGTAGTTTGTGCAAAACAGCTTTAGCCATGCACCCTCTTCTACTTTCAGCGAAAGTTAGAATAAAAAGTAGCCCATATAACCATGACAGCTAAGCCAGCCATCAATAATTTCCCCATTAACCCTGCGCCTAAAAATGCATGGTTTGCCAGCTTATCTTTAGAGTTTAGTTTTACATCGACTGGCACTCAACTTACCCGTACTCAACGCAATGGACCATTAAGCGTGCAAAAAGCTTTCTACCCAGAAGGAGGCGACTGTGCACATATTTATCTGTTACACCCACCAGCGGGCATAGTGTCGGGTGATGAATTAAACATTAACATTAAACTCAACAGACAAGCCCACAGTTTAATAACTACGCCTGGTGCTAACCGCTTTTATCGCGCTAGAACAAACCTAACAATTGGTGATCCCAAACAAGTTCAACACCTTGACATTATTATTAACCATCAGGCGAAGTGTGAAAATTTCCCCTTAGAAACGATCGTTTATGAGGGGGCTGATGGATTTAATACTGTTGATGTTCACTTTAAAAGTGATAGCGCTTATTTAGGTTGGGATATTACCTGTTTGGGCTTACCCCTTTCAAATCAACCCTTTAAATATGGCAGTTATAGCCAATTAAACCGTGTTTATTGTGAAAACACTTTAATTTATCACGATAGAATTTCGATAAAACCTAGCAGTGGAGTACATCAACACATCGCAGGTTTAAATAGCCACAGTGTTTTTGCCACTTTTTTAGCTTATGCCCCAGCAGGTCTACTTAGCGATGCTGACAATAAAGCACTCGTAGCGCAATTACGCGACTGTATGGTTGAAGAAAACGCCGAAGAAAAAGTGAGTATCAGCCAAATACGCCAGTTATTAGTGATACGTTATTTAGGTGAGCATAGTGAAGAATGCAAAGCACTTTTTATTAAATTATGGCAAAAAATCAGACCGGTATACCTAGAAAAACCAGCGAACATTCCGCGTATTTGGCATACCTGATCAGACACTTAATGACCCCCCTTACTATTAAATAAATAAACAAAGGTGCACAGCATGGACTTATTACCAAGAGAGAAAGATAAATTACTGCTCTTTACTGCCGCATTGTTAGCAGAACGACGCTTAAAGCGTGGTGTGAAATTAAATTATCCTGAAGCTATGGCTTATATTTCAATGGAGATTATTGAAGGGGCCAGAGATGGTAACACTGTCGCTCAAATGATGGATTATGGCCGCACGTTATTAACCCGAGATCAAGTCATGGAAGGAGTTGCAGAATTAATTCCTGATGTGCAAGTAGAAGCTACATTTCCAGATGGCACCAAACTTGTCACCGTTCATAATCCTATTATTTAACTAAACCTCTACAGAAGGTTACATAAGACCTAGTTAGACATTAAACACAAGAGAAGCAAGATGATCCCAGGTGAAATAAAAACAGACCAAGGCGAACACGAACTCAACGTAGGCCGTGAACGATTGAAAATTACCGTGGCTAATTCAGGCGATAGACCCATTCAAGTTGGCTCTCATTATCATTTTTTTGAAGTAAACCCTGCCTTGCATTTTAATCGAGAACACGCCAAAGGTTATCGTTTAGATATCACCTCAGGTACCGCCGTTCGTTTTGAACCTGGGCAAGAACGCCAAGTAACCCTGGTTGCCTTTCAAGGCAAACGCAGGATCTTTGGTTTTCGCGGTGAAATACAAGGAAACTTATAATTATGGCCAGTATTGATAAAAATGCCTACGCACATATGTTTGGACCAACAGTCGGTGACCGAGTTCGTTTAGCCGACACAGATTTATGGTTAGAGGTTGAAAAAGACTTCACACAATATGGTGAAGAAGTAAAATTTGGCGGGGGAAAGGTTATTAGAGATGGCATGGGACAAAGCCAAGCGTCATGCTTTGACACCGTTGACTTAGTGATTACCAACGCCGTTATTCTTGATCACTGGGGGATTATTAAAGCTGATGTTGGTATTAAAGAGGGTCGTATCGCGATTATAGGCAAAGCAGGCAACCCTGATATTCAAGACAATATCGATATTGAAGTGGGTCCCGGTACGGAGGTTATAGCCGGTGAAGGACAAATACTGACCGCAGGCGGTATCGACGCCCATATACATTTTATTTGTCCGCAACAAATAGATGAAGCACTCATGTCGGGTGTTACGACTATGATTGGTGGAGGTACAGGCCCAGCAACAGGTACTAAGGCGACAACTTGCACACCAGGCCCTTGGTATATTCATAAAATGCTGCAAGCAACAAACGATTTCCCAATGAATTTTGGTTTCTTAGGCAAAGGTAATGCAAGTTTACCACTTGCCCTAGAAGAGCAAATTGAAGCAGGTGTTTGTGGTTTAAAGCTTCATGAAGATTGGGGAACAACACCCGCGGCAATTGATAATTGTTTATCGGTTGCCGACCGTTACGACGTTCAAATAGCAATTCATACCGATACCTTAAATGAGTCTGGTTTTGTTGAGGACACCTTAGGGGCATTTAAAGGTCGTACTATTCATACCTATCACACTGAAGGGGCTGGTGGTGGGCATTCACCTGATATTATTAAAGCATGTGGTGAGGCTAATGTTTTACCCTCTTCCACTAACCCAACACGCCCTTATACCATTAATACTATTGATGAACATTTGGATATGTTAATGGTTTGCCATCACTTAGACCCGTCTATCCCTGAAGATATTGCTTTTGCTGATTCACGTATTCGCAAGGAAAGTATTGCCGCCGAAGATATTATGCATGATTTAGGCGCTATTAGTATGATCGCTTCTGATTCACAAGCCATGGGACGAGTCGGTGAAATGATCACTCGTACTTGGCAAACCGCACATAAAATGAAACAACAACGAGGACCATTAGCTCCCGATACTGAACGAAATGATAACTTTCGTATAAAACGCTATATCGCTAAATATACTATAAACCCTGCAATTAGCCACGGCATTAGCCATGAGGTTGGCTCTATTGAGGTCGGGAAACTAGCTGATTTAGTGCTATGGAAACCGGCATTTTTTGGTATAAAACCTGCGTTAATTTTAAAATCCGGCATGATAGCAGCAGCGCCAATGGGCGATGCAAACGCGTCTATTCCAACACCACAACCAGTCTACTTCCGCCCAATGTTTGCAGCCTATGGCAGTGCCTCAGCCAAAACCTCAATGACTTTTATGTCACAAGCATCTATTGACGCTAATGTACCTGAAAAAATAGGCATGACACGGATGATTGGTGTCTGTAAAAACACTCGAAACATTGGTAAAAACGACATGATTCATAATAGTTGGCAGCCAAAAATAGACGTTGATGCTCAAACATATGAAGTACGTGCCAATGGCGAATTATTAACCTGTGAGCCTGCAGTAACCCTGCCACTTGCACAACTTTACTGCCTATTTTAAAAAAGAAATAAGTGATTCAATAAAACTAAAAGATTAGGAAATTACATGTTACAAGCACATCAGCGTTTTGACCATACTCACCATAATATAGCTGACTCAATAACTTTAGATCAAGACACCCGTAAAAAAGCACGTATTAAAGGTAAAACGGATGGTGGTTTAGACATAGGTATTTTTATGGCGCGTGGACAGCCATTATTAGTCGGTGAAGTACTAAAAACAGACTGTGGATTATTCATTGAAATAAAAGGTCAAGCGGAGCCTGTATCAACCGCCATTGCAACTGACTGGTTAACTTTTTGTAAAGTTTGTTATCACTTAGGTAATCGCCACACCTCACTGCAAATAGGCGAGTTATGGGTACGTTTTAAACCCGATCACGTATTAGAAGAACTTGCACAGAAATATGGTTTAACGATTGATAATACCCCAACAATATTTGAACCTGAAAATGGTGCTTATGGCGTTAGTAGCCACGGCCACGCCCATGCCCACTAAACCTGCAGTGAACCCTGTGTCACTAGTACCAGCAGAAATAACACTCGCCGAGCCGATTAAGCTTAATCGGTTATTACAGTTATGCAGCGCAAACCTACCCGTGGGCGGTTTTGCGTTTTCACAAGCATTAGAGTATGGCGTTGAAATGGGTTGGTTAACATCATCAGAAACGACCGCAAGTTGGATAAAGATTAATTTAGAGGAGTCTATAGCACAAACCGATTTAGCCATTTTAAAACGATTATTTAACGCCTTATCAATAAATGATTTTGACGATTTTAACGACTGGAATAACCATTTAATTGCTTGTCGAGAAAGTCATGAATTATTATTGGCTGATTTAGCAATGGGCAAAGCCTTAATAAGATTAATAAAACAGCTAAACAACCTTAATTTAGCCGCTTATCAAGCAATAATAACGCTTAAAGAAATCAGCTTTGTTAGTGCTTTTGCGCTTTGCGCTTATGTCTTTAAGTTAGATTTAATTTCAGCACAAAGTGGTTACTGCTGGACATACATCGACAACCAAGTCGCAGCAGCGACAAAACTAGTGCCTCTTGGGCAAACTCAGGCACAAAACCTCCTATTTGAATTATCTGAACAGACGCCATTAATTATTGAAAAATCAAACGGTATTTCAGATAACGATATTGGTGCCAGTCTGCCGCACTTAGCCATGGCAAGTGCTTGGCATGAAACACAATATTCACGACTTTTTCGTTCTTAATATATTAAGTTGATTAATAACATGCTTTATAAAAATAAAAAGAGAAATAAAAAATGATAAAACAAGTTTTACGCATTGGTGTTGGCGGCCCGGTAGGCTCAGGAAAAACCGCATTATTACGACAGCTATGTTTAGCACTACGTAATAAATATGATATGGCAGTGGTCACAAACGACATTTATACGCGTGAAGATGCTGAATTTTTGACTAAAAATGACGCTCTCGCAGCAGACAGAATTATCGGCGTTGAAACCGGTGGCTGTCCTCATACGGCGATTCGTGAAGATGCCTCAATGAACCTAGCAGCCATTGACGAACTACAAGAGCTTCACCCCACTCTAGACTTTGTGTTAATTGAAAGTGGTGGTGACAACTTAAGCGCAACGTTTAGCCCTGAACTTTCCGATTTAACCCTTTATGTTATTGATGTTTCAGCCGGAGATAAAATCCCACGTAAAGGAGGTCCGGGTATCACTAAGTCTGATTTATTAATTATTAATAAAATAGATGTTGCTGATTTAGTCGGCGCATCGCTTGAGGTGATGGATAGAGATACTAAAAAAATGCGCGGTGATAAACCCTTTGTTTTCTCAAATATGAAAACACAACAAGGTTTGGCCGAGATCATAGCCTTTATCGAAAAAGAAGGCATGTTGCAGATGTAATTTTTGCGATAACGACTTCATTATCTATAGCTAGTAAACATTAAACAATAAACATTAAACAATAAACATTAAAAAAAGGATTAACCATGAAATTTATAACGCTACTTGTCAGTTTTATTTACCTCTTTTCGGCGCAAGCATTCGCCCATGATGATCACGGTTTGGGTGAAGGCTCTTTTCATGCATTTTATCATGCTATTTTTTGGACTATATTTGTCCTAGTTGTCTATAAAGCTGCGGTATGGTTTAACCATAAGCGCTCACAAAAAAACTAATCTCCTTTAAGTATGAATAGGACACCACAGATAAATATAGTTATTTGTGGTGATAATATGATGCACTCAAGCAGACATAAACATATATTAATGAACATTGAAGACAGTAGATTTAAAAATACGCTGTTAAACGCACAAATAATTAGGCATATTTGCATTATCAATAAAAAATAATGATGGTTAAATGACTGGTAAAGCTGTGCAACATCCAAGCATAATAATTAAACCCATCGCTAAACATAACGGGATCTCTCTTGTTATTTTTGGCGTGTTACTTTTACTTACTACGCTTTTATTCGCTCAACATTATTGGCAATCATATAGATTCGCCTACATTTTTATGATCCTTCTCTGTCTGGTTATTACTTTGGTAGGTGCAGTTAAACTTTTTGAACCTGCCATTAGCCTCTATTTGACGCCTGATAAAATAACCTTTAATCACCGTTATGGTCACTGGCAATTAGCATGGCAAGATATACAAAATATTAATATTGTTGCTGAAGTTGTTGGTATAGAACGTGAAACATTACCTTATATCGGTATACGATTGGTTCATATCGATAATATTGCTAAAAACATTTCCGTTAGATTAGCGAATAGGTTAATCCATCAACAACAAGGATTAATTATTTATGGGGTATTGCATCAGCTAATGACAATGGAACAAGCTCAAATTAATTTTGAGCCCTTTATTCTATCAAACGGAGAGCCTGTAAAAGGACCCATTGCGGCATTTCTCCATCAAAGTGAACGATTATCTTCTGCTTTTGGTTACCATTTATTCTTACCTGCTGACAGTTTTGACCGCGGCATTAATGAGTTCAGCCAACTACTAAAACAATGTAAAATGGCAAGTTCAACTTATCAAGTAAATTAATGGCTGCCCGTTGACGTTTTTTTAAGCTGCTTTAATTGTTTTTTTAATTGTCTTTGGTAGCGATTCATTTCGATTAAGCACTGCTCTTTTTCCTGGGGGGATAATGCTTGATACATGAGTGCCTCAAAGCATTGGGTATAGCCAATGAAGTTTTTCGATAACATAGGAAATCGTTCAATAACTAACCTTGAAAATTGACTCGCGGGCATAGTGTCAGGCTTTATTAAGCCTTTAGCTTTTAATCGCGTTATTATTTGCTGATACTGAGCTAACCATTTTACCGGCGGTTTATCTTTACCCCTCTTTAAATTAACTAACCACAACACAGCCATCATTAACATTAATGATCCACCAATAACTGCCGCTATTTTCCAAGCCCGAAGATCACCAAACCACTGTTTAAGTAAATCATATTGTTTTTTTGATGAATAACCTAAAACCAATCTTGTCCATTGATAATCTAGCGCATCTAGCTGTAAGCGCAGACTATTGATCCAAGCGAGGTGTTTGTATCGATGTAAATTTAGCAAGTCGTTATTGAACAGGGCATCTTGCTGTAACATTTGTGAAAGCCCACTTTCTACTCGTTCTGGGTTAACCGCCGCCGTGGGATCTACCCTTACCCAACCTTGGCCATTAACCCAAATTTCAGCCCATGCATGGGCATCATATTGGTAGATGCTAAGATGACCACTTTGTTTATTATACTCGCCACCTAAATAGCCAGTGACCAAGCGAGCAGGAACACCAGACGCTCTCATCATAAAAGTAAAGACACTGGCATAATGAACACAAAAGCCTTTTTTAGTTTGATAGAAAAACTGGTCTAATTCATGCCCTAATTTAGCCCCATTTAATAAAGGCGGCGTTAACGTGTAATAGAAGTCTTGTTCTCTAATCATATCCAAAATAGCTTGTGCACGTTCAATTTCATCTGGGTAGTTTAACTTAAGTTGTTGGCCTTGCGCTTTCAGTTTAGGGTTACTGTCGGTGGGTAGTTGTAAACTTGTTAGCCATTGGTAGTCACTTAACGGCGCATCAAGCAATGATTGAGTATAACTACTGATTTGATAACTGGTTGTTTGACTAACAGGCTTACTATTTATAATGGTGTAATTGGGTAATGGCCTGATGGTCACTTGATTATTAGTCAAACTTTTAGGGTCAACCACGGCTAAAGAAAAAAGCCAACGTTGATAACTCGGCTCAACCATGACTTGATAACGGGTTTGTGCTCCGCTTAATGTCGCACGGCTAAGGCTAAGTGAACTTGCCTGCTCCTCAATATTTGCCCAACTATTTTTGCTCTGTTGCCATGTCCGCCCATCAAAAACATCCATAACCATTGCTCGCCAATACAATTGGTTGTATTGCGGGATATCGGTAAAAAACTTCACTCGAAAGGCCAATGCTGAAGATCTGGCTAAATTGGCTATATCTCCCGGTGTAACACTTTCTGCTAAACCTGTTTGGGCAGACTTTGCTGATGGTACTTGCCAAAAAGGCGCAACTCGAGGAAAAACGATAAATAAAACCACAGCAAGCGGAATACTCTTCAACACGGTTATTGCACTTTGAGAAAGATTATTTTTAATGTTCAGTGACGCTGAAAAATAGGCTAACAGCAGGCTTAAATTTAACACCAGTAAGCAAAAGACGAAAAGCGACAAAAATAAGGATTGAGAAAAAATAAGCACCGATGCCAGTATAAAAACACCCAGTAGAACAATTTGATAAAAATCTTTGCGGCTAGTTAACTCTAAACTTTTTAAAGCATAAGCAAAGCAAAGCAAATGTAGCATGCTTAATAAGACCCCTAATTCTCGACCACTTAGTGCTATAGCAATAGAACCAGAGCAAGCCAGCAATAAGATAATCAGCCGCTGTGGTTTTATTGCTGGCTTGATAAGCGTTAAGCCACGCCAGCATAAACAAACAGCAATAATGAACAACATCCAGAGGGTTAATTCACTAACAAGTAAGGCTAAATTAAGACACTGACAAACAAGCAACACCCAGGCATGTTGAGGTAATAAGCTAAATTTTTCACCTGTTACTTTATTATTTATCATCGTGGCGACTTAGGATAAATGGCTAGCGCCATTAAACATTCTTTAAAATGAAATTCACCTTGGCTAGGCTGTATTTTTTCTACTACTAAATCCAAACCAAATACTTGCTCGCTACGGTGGTATTCACTGACTAGAAAACACAGGTATGCGAGTTGCTTCTCCAGTCCGTGATTGGGCATATCGTTAAGCTTTAGCCAACACCTTGTTCCTTGTTGTTGGTGATAATGCTTAGTTAACCGACCTTGACCGCGCGCGAATTGTTTCCATGCAAGACGAGAAAGTGGCTCTCCCGGAAGATAGGCTTTAAGTTCATAAAAATCATCGACACCCGGTTTACTGCTTTGTGAAAATACATTTTCTTGCTCTGCATCGCCAAAATCACTCTGTCGATAACTTAAGGACATGGCTTGAGGATAAACAATACATTGCTGGTCAAAATCGATTCTTGTCCAGGTGATAAATAAACCTAACGAATATTCACTCGACACTTTCAACCGACCCGGAGTATATACTCCTCGGTTTGTGTAGGAGCAGCAAACATAAACAGTTTGTTCGCCTGGCTCACTTTGAGGGAGATGAAGAACAGCTTGGTCATCAAAGCAAAAGTTAATCGCAAGACGTTTATTAGCTGAAGATATCTTAATAGGAAAGTGTATATTTTGATTTGCATACCCTAGGGCGGTTTTATCTGCAGATATTGCCAAACCCGATAAGTTAAAAAAACTATGCATCATAGTGGTAATGAACACACTCGCCATTAAGTAACTTAATAACATGATGACATTATTTTGATAGTTGGTTGCTAAAAGGAATAACAACACCACGAAAAAGAGATAAACAACACCAAATCGGCTTGGCATAATAAAAATATTATGATTTGATAATTTATGCTTTCTTGCAGGCGGTATCCGACGCTTTAGCCAACGATTAAATTGCTTATTAGCAAAGCGACTAAGATAATTTTTTATCGGTATTGCCAGTTTTTTCACTGTTGTCTCTATTATTGAGCTAACGCTATTTATAGTTAACGTCATTGATATACATTATGAATTCAGTGGGTTTAAAACATTAACTTGTGCAATAACCTGCGCTGAAATTTTATCTTGTTGCTCACCAAAGCCAAGCGTGGTCAACTCAAGTCTATGTTGACATACCGAACTAAAGACGGTTTGAATATCTTCGGGGATGACATAGGTCCTCTCATCGATAAAGGCCCATGCTTTCGCTGCAGCCACCAGTGCTTGTCCAGCTCTTGGTGATAAAGGTCTACCAGCAAACCCTTGTTGACGACTGACATGATTTAAGGCGATAACATAGTCAATAATATTATCTGATACCGTCACTTGTGATACAGCAGCTTGCATGGCGATAAGTTTGTCGGTATCAACACAAGGTAATAGCTTTTTATAGCTCGCGTGGCTACTTTCACTCTGTAAAATTTGTTTTTCTGCCGCTATATCAGGAAATCCCAGAGATATACGCATCATAAATCGATCGAGTTGTGACTCAGGTAAAGGGTATGTGCCCGCATGTATTAAAGGATTTTGTGTGGCGATAACAAAAAAGGGTTGTGGCAGTGGGTAGGTTGTCCCATCAATACTAACCTGATGCTCTTCCATTGCTTCAAGTAAAGCGCTTTGTGTTTTAGGACTTGCTCTGTTGATTTCGTCACTTAACACCACCTGATTAAAAATCGGTCCTCGATGGAGCTCAAACTTTTTAGTGTCAGGATTAAATATTGAGATACCAATAACATCCGCCGGTAACAAGTCACTGGTAAACTGCGTTCGTTGATAACTAAGTCCAAGCGTTTGTGCTAACACCTGCGCTAACGTGGTTTTACCCATGCCTGGTAAATCTTCTATTAAAAGATGACCTTTTGCTAATAGACACGACAGAGCTAGACGTATTTCGTTAGGCTTACCTAAAACAACCGAGCCGACCTGAGCTAAAATTGCCGTAACTAAAACTTGCATAAAGTGATCACCACGCCATTTAAAAGAGTTGTTGTCATTAAATATACCTGCCGATAAAGTAACAGAACTGCCAAAATAATATCAACAATTACTTAAGATAAACACCCGCAATTAATACCAAAGGGCGATCATTTTACCTAGCCTTGATACGAAGATGAGCTCAAGTAATTAAAATGTACACTGGCACTTAATGGTTAGACTTTATTTTATTTAATTAAATAACCCGTGCAGATAGCTAAAACTGACTCTTTAATGCGTTAAACTTTATTCATCTGAGTTTATATTTTCCTTTTGCCCATCGCCCCGCCCTGCTAGAATAACCGACAATTATATACTTGATATTTTACGGAACCTTTAGTCAATGCGTACTACTCAATACCTACTTTCTACCTTGAAAGAAACTCCAGCCAGCGCCGAAGTGATCAGTCACCAATTAATGTTACGTGCCGGACTTGTTCGAAATGTTGCTTCGGGTTTATATACTTGGTTACCCACCGGTCTCAAAGTATTAAGAAAAGTTGAAAATATTGTTCGTGAAGAAATGGAGCGAGCAGGCGCTTTTGAAGTATTAATGCCTATGGTTCAACCTGCTGATTTATGGGAAGAGTCTGGACGTTTAAATGATTATGGCCCTGAGCTACTGCGCATAAATGACCGTCATGACCGTGCCTTCGTTTTAGGTCCAACGCACGAAGAAGTCATTACAAAACTAGTCGCTAATGAAATAAATAGTTATAAACAATTACCGCTGAATATATTTCAAATTCAAACAAAATTTCGCGATGAAATACGCCCTCGATTTGGTGTGATGCGTGGTCGTGAATTTTTAATGAAAGACGCCTACTCTTTCCATTTAGGCGAAGAATGTTTAAAGAAAACTTACCAAATTATGTTTGACGCCTATTGCCGTATTTTCGACCGTTTAGGTTTGGATTACCGCCCAGTCATTGCTGACACAGGTTCTATTGGTGGTGAAGCTTCACATGAATTTCATGTTTTAGCTGACTCTGGCGAAGACGATATTGCCTTTAGTGACGGAAGCGATTTTGCAGCAAACGTTGAGAAAGCTGAAGCTATTGCGCCGCTAGGCGAACGAGCAGAGCCAACTCAGGAATTAACTAAGGTAGAATTAAAGCTTGAACGTTTAATCAAAACCTCAAACATAGATTTAAAAACTACGGTTAAAACACTATTAGTGCTTGGCTCTAGTGCTAAAGGTGAGCCAGAAAAATTCATTGCTCTAGTGCTTCGTGGCGATCATCAACTAAATGAAGTTAAAGTTGAAAATTTATCTGCTATCGCTTCACCTTTAACATTTGCAACTGATGAACAAATATCTGCAATTGCTAACTGCCATATCACCTCATTAGGCCCTAAAGGCTTACCTGTTGACGTTATTGTAGATCGCAGTGCTGCTCATCTAAGCGACTTTGTCTGTGGTGCCAACGTAAACGGTCAATCTTATACTGGGGTTAACTGGAAACGTGATTGTGATGAAATCAACATTCAAGATATCCGTAACATCGTCGAAGGCGATCCTAGCCCTTGTGGTCTTGGTAATATTGTCATTAAGCGCGGTATTGAAGTGGGCCATATTTTCCAGTTAGGCGAAAAATACGCACAAGCAATGAATTGTGGCGTATTAACAGAAAATGGTAAAAATCAAACGTTAACTATGGGCTGCTATGGCATAGGCGTTTCACGTATTGTTGCTGCGGCTATTGAACAAAATCACGATGAAAATGGCATAAAATGGCCAGCAGCCATTGCACCATTTCAAGTAGCGATTGTTCCAATGAATATGGCAAAGTCTGCTCGTGTTAAAGAAACCGCAGAAGCTTTATACACACAATTACAGCAAGCTGGCATTGAAGTTATCTTCGATGACCGTAAAGAACGTCCAGGTGTGATGTTTGCCGACCATGAATTAATTGGTACGCCAATATTATTAATTGTTGGTGAACGTAATCTTGATGAACAGAACGTTGAAGTGAAAAACCGCATTAGTGGTGAAAAATCGTTAATGGCAATCAGTGATGTTATGTCTTTATTTAGCTAAACATCACATTGATTAACGGTGAGGTGCAAGGATTCAGTAATAATGACTTGAGAGTTGATGGTATTTGAGAAAAACCATCTTCGGCTCTGGCATCCAGGCAGTTGTGAATATACCCCCTCATATTGAACATAAAAAACGCGACCTTAAGGTCGCGTTTTTTATTGCTGGCTAGCGCTTTAGTTAATCTTGATAAACAGGAATTTTACGTAAACGCTCATCAATGCTTTGCAGCATGCTACGATAAACTAACGAATCAATATCACGATAATATTGTTCAAATTTTTGTTGGGATATACCTTCGGGTAAACCCGTCAATTCAGGTAAAATCAAGCTTTCATTAATGATATCAGCCAAGTGTTCTTGCACTTTTAAGGCGCTTTCATCCGAGGTTGTCGCCAGCATTGCCAGGCGAGTTCCAGCCCGATCGGCCATCAAGTCGGCAAAACTAAAACCACTACCACCACTGTTTGAGTCTAAAAATTCTTTTAGCTCGCCAATGGCATTACTTGCGGTACTGGTGCCAAATAGCTGCAAAGCAACAGAGTAAATAAAATGCTTTTGAATATCCACTCTTTCGCGTAACGTAACCCTTGCTCGGCGTATTGTTCGCTGTTGTATTTGCTCCGCTGACAGCTTAGAAATATCCCCTACTAAGAGCTCAAACTTATCGGTACCAAAATAAAGCACTAAGGCCATTAAAGCCGCTCGATTCTCTTTTGCCGGTGAATCAGTTATTGCGGCTAAATTACGTTGTTTTACTAAACCAAAGGTAAAACCAACATATTGAGCAAACGAAAGTTTAAGCGTTTTTGACTGCTCAATCGTATCAACAAGGCTTTGATAGTAAAACCGTATTACCTCAACATCACCATATAAGGCAAGTTGATCACGTAAAGCAAAAAGGCTATTTTTATTGCTTAATGGCTCATTTTTTAAATCATCTGAAAGCACAATATCCACAGAAATTTTCTCTGCACTAATTTCAACACTTTTGATCATGCTTAATAGCGTGCTGCCAAATTCTTCTTTTACATATAGGTTAGTAAACCATTCAGCCAATTTAAGCAATCCATTACCCGGGAGCGCAACATTACCAATATAAACAGTGCCCAAATCAAGACCTTCCTTTGAAGAAACAAGCATCATCTCCACATTAAGGTATTTTATAAACTTGGGTAAAGGCAAGGCTATAGAAAAGTTAATTAAAGCACTGTCTTTAAATAAAACCACATCAGAGCTTAGTTGTGGAATGGCACGGTGACCAAAAGCACTGAGTCCATGAAGTTCAGCCTGAGTAGCTTGCAATTTAATCGGTTGCTGATCACTCTTTAAAGACTGAATTAAACGCTGAGCAATACGTTTATTTTCTGTCGCCGAATTAGCATCAATTTGATGTGTTCTTTGCAACTGCGGCGTTGACTGTAAAGCCATAAAAATGACAATGATAGCAAAGCAAAACAGTGAAACGAACAAGAGTAAAATTCTTTTTAACCAAAGTTTCAAAAGTAAACCTTCATTGTACACAATATTATTGAGCTATATTCTGATTGCCTTACCGATAAAAGTATAGTGATAAATACCACTAATTTATCTAGTTAACTGATCAGCAATCACAAATATCCCAATAAATTTTCCGATCGTATAATCTCGCTAAGCGAATATTAAGCGCCTTAAACGTTGTTAAATTCTTATCATGGGGTTTAAAACATTGCCAAATAAATTGGTGACAGTTATTTTCTATCATATGATAATCTCGGTATTGAAAAATTTGTTGCTGAGCACGTTGCGCGGCAAGTTCACTGGCAAAAGGTTTTGCTGTTGAATCACAAGCAATAAAAATATGTTTTCCTGAGCGCTCCTTAGTAAAGCGTTGCACCGAAATAGCTTTAATTAAACCATTACCATCGAGTTCAACAATCGTATTGTCACCAACCCAAATACCGGTGTGATCAAGTATACCGCCAACGCCACAACAAACAATTGCGCCAATTTCTGGTTTCACTTTTTCCGTGGTAGTAAACAAATCGGTTGGATACTGGACAACCGGGGATTCATGTTCATTAAACCGACCGAGATATTGTACATCACGATAATAAAAGCGTTTTCTTTGCTGTTTCTTGCGGTCGTCGGCTAACTCTTTTACCGCGAATGCTGATATTGCAGCAGCCCCTAACCATAATAAAGGTAATGGCATTATTGACCTCCGTGCTTAAATTTCACTCAATTAATAACAAGATGACGCTTTTATTTCATTAATGCTATAAGAAACTTGCAAGTAACTGTTTCAAAGCGGTTGATTATTAGTAACAATGAGGGATACATAATCAACCACAATATGAAAAATATTCTATGAGACGCCGCTAATGAAAAACATCAAAAAATCATCAAAATTGAATAATGTTTGTTATGAAATTAGAGGACAGATCGCCGCCGAAGCCCGAAAATTAGAAGATGAAGGCCATAAAATATTAAAGCTTAATATCGGTAACCCTGCCCCGTTTGGTTTTGCTGCCCCCGATGATATTTTAAAAGATGTTATTCGCAACCTACCGACAGCTCAAGGGTATTGCGAATCTAAAGGTATTTATTCAGCACGTGTTGCCGTGATGCAGTATTTTCAGCAACAAGGTATATTAGATGTTAGCGTTGAAGATATTTTTATCGGTAATGGTGTCAGTGAATTAATTGTGATGGCGATGCAAGCGTTATTAAATAATGACGATGAAGTCTTGATACCCGCACCCGATTACCCCTTGTGGACAGCATCCGTAGCGCTATCGGGTGGCAAAGCTATTCATTATCGCTGTGACGAAGAAAACCAATGGTTTCCTGACCTAGTAGATATGGCGAACAAGATCACCGATAAAACCAAAGCTATTGTGCTAATTAACCCCAATAACCCAACGGGCGCTGTTTACAGTGAAGCGCTGTTAAAGGGCATTATTGAACTAGCACGTAAGCACGACTTAATTATTTTCAGTGACGAAATTTATGACAAAATTTTGTATGACGAAGCTACCCATATACCTACCGCGAGTTTGGCACAAGATGTTTTAATTATTACCATGGGCGGTTTATCAAAAAATTACCGTATCGCTGGCTTTCGCGCTGGGTGGATGGTAATTAGTGGTCCTAAATTTCATGCGGAAGATTACTTAGAAGGCTTGAATATTCTTGCTTCAATGCGCTTATGTGCCAACGTGCCTTGTCAACATGCTATTCAAACAGCATTAGGTGGCTATCAAAGTATTAATGAATTGATAAAGGATGATGGCCGTTTAATCAAGCAGCGAAATCTAGCGCATAAAATGATCAACGAAATTGATGGTTTATCTTGTAACCCTGCGATGGGGGCCTTGTATTTGTTTGTTAAAGTTGACCAAGAAAAATTTAACATTCTTGATGATGAGAAAATGATTTTAGATTTACTCAGACAAGAAAAAATTCTTTTGGTTCATGGCGGTGCGTTTAACATTCAGGAGAAAAATTATTTTCGTTTAGTTTTTCTACCCCATGTTGACGAATTAGTGCCGGCAATGGCCAAACTTAAGAATTTTTTCAGTACCTATAGCCAATAACTACTTATATTAAGGAAATAACCATGCAGAGTACTTTTTTAGCTTGGATGTTCAGAATGCCGTTAATCAAACGTTGGGCGCTAATGTTTTGTGTGAAGCCAGAAAACGTTGCCGAGCACTCCCATCAAGTTGCGATTGTCGCTCACTTGCTAGCGGTCATTAAAAATAAGAAATTTGGCGGTAACATCAATGCTGACCGTGTCGCCACTATCGCTTTATATCATGAGGCAAGTGAAACTCGCTATGGCGATATTGTTAGCCCAACTAAATATGCTAATAAAGAAATTGCAAGAGAATTCAAGAAGATAGAATACCTAGCAGAAAAAGAATGTTTAGCGTCTTTACCTGAAGAGTTTCAGGAACTTTTTTCGGATATTATTGTTCAAGATAACGTTGAAGTCCATTATAAAGCGATAGTAAAAGCGGCGGACATTTTAGTCGCTTATATCAAAGCACTCGATGAACTTAATCACCACAACCCTGAGTTTTTACACGTTAAAGAGCGATTAGAAATAAAACTAGACGGGTTAAAAAAAGAAATGCCTGAAGTTGAATATTTTATGGATATATTCCTTGAAGCTTGTTCAGCTACGGTCGATAAGATAAGCCAAAATTAAGTTTATGTTAACAAAAGAGTAGAACATTAATAAAAATGTTCTACTCTTTCCCTAATTGACAATAATAACCTCGGTTGCTTATACCGTTTTACAATGGAAATTCACCTGGATTTAACACTCTAATTTGGCAAAACTCATCATAGTTTTCTATAAACACATCAATCATTTTTGCTTCAAACTTTTTGCCGCTTTGTTCAATTAAGAAAGCTTTTATCTCGGTATCAGCCCATTTCTCTTTATAACAACTTTCAGAGCCCAAGGTATCGAAAACATCGGCAATAGCCATAATACGTGCTTCAAGTGGTATTTCTTCACCACTTAAGCCATCCGGGTAACCACTGCCATCCCAATTTTCATGATGGTAATGTGCTAACCTTGCACCTAGCTTTGAAACACTCGTTTTAGATTTTGACAACAATTGAAACCCTGCGTCGGCATGAGTTTTCATAATTTCCCATTCGTTGTTATCAAGCTTGCCCGGTTTATGGAGTAAATTAACGGGAATAACCACCTTGCCAATATCGTGTAGTGGTGCAGCTAAGCGAATAGCATTAACAAAGGCATCACTTAGTTGTAGTTTTTTCGCTAACAGTTCACAAATAAGTGCAACTCGATGAACGTGAGCCCCAGTATCTTTACTACGCGTTTCAATGGCTTCTCCAACGATATAGAGCAGTTCTTTCTGAGTTTTCTCTAGCTCATGTTGTTTGGATAAACTATCAAGAATAAGGGCAACATTAGTGGCAAACAACTCGGCTAAACTTGCTTTAAAATGCTCTGCGTCATCTTCGAATTCAATATAAAGTACTGAGACTGAATTACCTGATGTTTCATAATATCCAACAAATATTTCATCGGTGAAATAATGCTTTTTATTTTCGAACGCTTTCTGGATTAAATGTTTAACATCACTAGAAATATCTGACGCTTCAAGACTATCTGACTCACTCACATACTTACCGGTACAGGCAATAATCAGATTTGAGCTAGTTTCATCATATTCTAATTGGCTTCGGGCAATATAAAGCGCAGAGCTGTCAACATCCATTAAAGTCAATAAGTGTTCTAAAGCAGCAGAACCAAAAGGCTTGAATTGATTAATTTTCAAAAGATCATGAGTGGCTTTTATTAACTGTTTAAAAGCATCTAAACTACGCTGTATCGTCATTATGTCACGATAAGCGCGAATACTTGCGTAGACAGTTGTAGTCATTTTACCGGCAGTAAAATCAGTTTTTTCTTTATAGTCATTAATATCAAATTCTTTAATCACTTTAGCTTCAGGAGCTGATCCTGCCTGACCCGTTCTTAGAATAAGACGTATTGCTTGGTTTTTTAAGGTATTACGGATCCATTCAACAAGCTCCAAACCTGCATGATCAGTTTCCATAACAACATCAACAAAGGCCATGCAAAAGGTATCATCTTTTAATAATATCTCACGAGCTTCAATAGAAGAATAAGCCGAAACAATTTCCAAGCTTCTGTGTTCAATAGTAGCATCCGCTAAAACCAGTCTAGTGACTTGATGCACAGATTCATCATCATCAATGACAAGTATCCGCCAGACCTTGTGCTTCTTTGGTTTTGACGTTAAGGACTCGCCTGCAGATTCTTCTTTAAAGAGAAAGTTTGACATTATTAATTCGTATTATTGTTATAGTTAACCCTAAGTGTAATAAATATATAGAATATTTCCTGCTATTTATGTAAATAATTGGTAAATATAATAAATAAAGCCTTAAAACAATGGGCAATATAAACTAAAACACCTATAGACAAAGCAAAGTGGCTATTCTTCACTGATAAACTTTTACTAATAAAACACAACGAATAGTTATAGATGGCGAGAGATTTTTACGTGAAGTTTGTTGAGGATTTTTTGAAAACTTTTGGATTTTTAAGATACTGAAATGGGCAAGTAAGATCGGTCACAGTTTTGTCGTTTAGCCAGTACTTTCGCTCTGACTCATTTGGGCTTGGTCTCAGTATGATTCTCAGTTATATTATGGCTACATTTACGATTATTTAATGAATTTTTATGAATATTCGCTCTAAACTAACGTTGAGCTTTGCTGCTACGGTTATTTTACCAATTATTGCCATTGCAATTGTCAGTATATCAATGACAATTTCTATATCTTCAACAAGCTTTGTGGAACGCACTCAGGATGAATTAAGGCAAGTAGACAACGGCTTTCAGCTGTTCTTCCAACAAATCAAAGCTAACGTAAAATTTTTAGCTCAAAATAAATTGACAACCCAACTTCCTGATAATACTCATACTTATATTGACTCTGATCATATGATGGAGCCAAAAAATGATTCTGTCGAAGAATTAAATTTATATAAGCTATATGAAGATTTTGGTTCATCACACCCTGATTTACTATACGTATACACAGGCACCAAAGAAGGTGGCTTTGTTCAATATCCATTAGAAGTGCTTGGAGGTTATGATCCAAGACAACGTCCTTGGTACAAACAGGCGCTAGCCTCTCCAAACGCTCCAATTATTACTGAAGCATATCAAGATGTCATAGGAAAACCTGTAGTAACTTCTGCATTAGTGGTTAAAAATAAGCAAGGCGACATCATAGGTGTACAAGGTCTAGATGTTACCCTTTCAACATTAACGGATATATTAAGTAATACAAAACTAGGTGAAAGCGGCTATCTCATTCTTATTGATGAGTCAGGAACCGTATTAGCTGATGCCAAAACACCCGAGAATAACTTCAAAAATATTAAAGATCTTTCATCATCATCATTATTTTCCATATTACAAAAAAGTCCAAATCAAGATCATTTTTCTACCGAGCATTTAGGTGAAGATGTTGACGTTGCCAGTTATTATTCAAAAGAACTAAAGTGGCGTTTTGTTGGCGTCATCCATAGCGATGAAATTTTAGCGCCTGCATATAATATGAGTCAGACCATTACCGTGATTGCCTTTATCATGGTTACATTATTTATTGCCATAGGATTTTGGTTAGCCAATCGAATTGTTCAACCTATTAACCGTGTGGCTGAAGGTTTGCGTGATATTGCACAAGGTGATGGAAATTTAACTAAGCGACTAGAGATTATTGGTCAAGATGAAGTCAGTGAATTGGCTCAATGGTTTAATCAATTCTTAGACTCGATTCATCAGCTTGTTGTTGATATTAAAACCTGTGCATCAACATTAAATGTGGTGGCTAATCAATCGGGTATACAAATCGCTGATGTAAAAGCAGTAAGCCATAAACAAGAACAATCAATAGATAATGTGAATAACCTTATCGCAACGATGACAGATATAGCACATCAAACATCAAACGACTGCCAAGAAAGTTCAACGACTATTATGAAAACTGAAGAGTACTCCAAAAAGGGTATTTCGTTAATTTCTGTCACGGTAAGTGAAGTGAGTTCGTTAAATCAATCGTTAAGTGAATCATCTCAATCGATGAAGTCACTTGAACTGGAAAGTGAGAATATTACTAAAATATTAGATGTTATCAGAAGCATTGCCGAACAAACCAATCTGTTAGCACTTAATGCGGCTATTGAAGCGGCAAGAGCTGGTGAGCAAGGGCGAGGCTTTGCTGTGGTCGCAGATGAAGTGAGAACATTAGCGCAACGCTCGCGAGGCGCTACCGAAGAAATTGATGCTGTATTAATGAACTTGCTGGATAAAACACGTGTTGTTTCTCAACAAATGGGCGTGAATGTCGAACAATCGAAACAGGCTATCAATAAAATTGAACAAGCGAACCAATCATTTAACGAAATCAGTACTTTGGTTGGACAAATGAAGGTAAATATCTCGCGTATTACTCAAGCCGCAGATCAACAGTGCAGTTCATCGGACTTGATCAATGACGATATTAGTGGCATTAATCAATCGGCAAAAGGTATTGTTAATACTGCTGATACATTAGCCGATGGATCGAATGACTTACTTGTTTTATCTAAAGATTTAACAAATTTAGTCGGTCGCTTTAAAGTCAATAATTAACACCAATATTAGTATTAAGTAACGAAGCACTATATTTTAACTATTTATACGAACCTGTAACAGATTTTGTTACAGGCTCTAGCCAACTTTTTTGCCCTACTTAAACACCTTATTTTTGCTTAGTAAAGATTATAAGTAATGAGCCCCATAGACCAAAAATACTGGTGAGGGCATTTAATAAATATTCCTTAGTAACCTAACACCTTATTAGTATGCATTTCGATTTAAACTGTCGACATATCGAGCTGATTAATTCACACACAAGACTTTATATAATAGGTTTAGTAAGTGACCAGCAAGCTTCTCTGTTTTGAGTGTGTTTCATGAATAAAAGTAACAAGCTATGTGTTATTCGATCCCAAAAATGGCACGTTATGTATATACTCTCAGCAGTAGAAACCCATATAAAACAAATGGTTGATAATTTAATTGAGATAAGCGCGTCTAAATTTCTGTATTACATAAACGTACCAAATTTATCATTCAGTTATTAATTTAGTAGTAAAATCGATTCATTAGAAAATATACAAAAATTTTTCTATGTTAATTTCAGTAAATTGCACCAAGAAGACCTTGGCAGTAGAACATCAAAATGGTCGGTAAATTAATTATCTAAGGCTCACTCATACCACTTTGTTGTCCTTAAGTAGAAACAAAAATCAGCCATTTTAGGACTGCTTAGTGCCATATTAGCGGACGGTAGGATGTCTGAGCTATTTACTATTTTCTTTTGCTATTCTTTTTAGGTAGTTCTTTTTCCTTTCATTTAAACAATTGATAAATTGTTGAGATTTATACCCATTTAGTTTCGCTTTTTCAAGCCATGAATGTGCAAGGTTAAATTCATAATCCCCTCTGTTATCACTCCACCGATGAGCATACATTTTACCTACCCAGTACATTGCTTCAATATCGCCACTTTCAGACACTTTACTTAAAAAATTCTCTGCTTTAGGTGAAAATGTATCAACCATGAAAAGAAATAATCCATAGTATTTAAATGCTATTAAAGACTTATCTGTAATTGATTTTTCAAACCAATATATAGCTAGTTTCTCATTATCATTTTTTTCTTTTTCATCTGTTACATCTAAAGCTTTAATAGAATAAATCCATCCTACAAAAACTTGTGCATTTCTATGGTCTTTCTTAGCTGCCTCTAGAAGCCACTCCAGAGCAACATCACTATTTTTTTCGAGTAAATCCCCAGTTTGATACATAGAGCCAATAGTAAACTGTGCTTCGGTGTGTCCTGCAGCACCAGCTTTAATCATAAATTTGAATGCTTCAGTAAGATATTCATTTAGAGTCGGTTTATTACTGCTGACAAGATGGAATATGTCATATTGGCTATTAATATCACCATCGAAAGCTTTAGTTTTAAGGTTATTGTATGAAGTGAGTAATTCAGAATTACTTGGTGATTTAATATCTTTGGAGGCTGCGCCCATGCTTAATAGTAAAAAGGTGACGTACAATATAGCTTTCATAATTTCCTAATATTCAAACTTCCTAATATTCAAACTTCCGCTTTTCGCTCTAAGAAGGCATTAATTTTTTCAATTCGTTATGTCAACTAACCGCACTTTGTTGTCTTTACAATATTAATGAATAGTACATTTATTTACAGAACTCAAAGAAATAGATTTGAAAAACTTTATTCTTACATATTAAATTTTATTGCTCTGTTACTCTTCTGAGAGTTTGCAAATCAAACAAATTACGCTTTAATCCAAGTAATAATATGATCAAAATCCGCAAAAACTAGCTGATACATTTAAATCTAACTAGCCCCTATACAGACACCAGATTGTGATTCCGGTTGTCGAGGGTTCAAGTCCCTTAAGCTCCCATTATTCTGCTTTATTTTTTAGCTTTAATTAACTAATATTTATATTTATTCTAAGGCAGTAACCCAGCGTCCCAGAACTCCTGTTCTGTTGAGCCAACAGTCATGCCTGAAGTAAATACGAAGTTGATAGCGGCCAGTTCAGAGTCGCTAAATCGCGGAATAACGCCTGTTGAACCACCCGCTGAAGCCATAGTCCCTTCAGGAAAGACTTGCTGATTTACATGACAAAGACCAATACCGTGACCAACTTCATGAACATCGAAAATACCTCTATCAACCGGATAGAAAGACGTTCCATTTTTAATAATATAATCTCCTCCCTTCTGAAAATCCATATCTATGCAACCACCTCCTACTTCCGTACCACAGTATTTTTTCATTCCAGCACGATCAACAAAGTTAAAGGTTATTTGATTTTCTTGTGGGTTAGTAAGGTCACTTTTTTCACTTCGTACGACCATAGTCGTGAAGTAACCCGCAACAGCAGTATTAATCTTATCCATTTCTTCAACAACGAATTGATAGTCATCATCAGTCGTTTCTGTAGGAATTATTACCTCAAGTAGGCTGCCCACAGGAAATGATACCCAACGTCCACGCGAGCCAGGACAGCCAGGGTCATTGCCAGGCGCAGAGTATGGACCAGTGCCAAAAAATAGCGCTTTTATATGATTCGACTGACGCTCATGCGAAACATTATTAGTCAAACCTGTTTCGTCAGACGAGCTTCCACCACAGCCGTATAATAAAGCTAATAAGAAGTAGACCATAACCGATGATAATATTGATTTTTTTATATACACGGGTAATACCTTTAAACGTTGTAAGTAGCCGCTACCCTGCCATAGTTGTTAACATTTTCTGTCTTTCCCGATAACAAAGGACAGATTAATTTGATTTTATATTCACGATTATCCCAATAAAGCTAGGTAGTGCATGTTTTTAATCTGCGCTGTTTTTTATACTGACTGGGAGTTAATTGTGTATGCTTTTTAAAAGCATTATAAAAAGACGAACGAGAATTAAAACCTGCTGCGACCGAAACTTCCAAAACATTCATTTTATGTTCGCGATGCAATAAAGATTGTGCATACTCTACACGTAGATAATTAATGAAATCAAAAAATGTTTTATTGGCGCATTGATTAATAGCTTGCGACAAATGATGTTTAGAAAAACCACTTTGCAGTGCAAGTTGCGAGAGTGATAATTCAGAGTCTAAATACAAATTATCTTGATTAATAAAACGAGTAATTTCATCAAATACTTTGGCTGATAACTCTTCTGTTAAAGAAGAGTTTTGGTATTTCTCATCTCTAATCATAAGCTGCTCTTTCGTCTCTGTAATACTTTCTATTTTTTTCTCATCACTAAGATCAATGATATTTTTACTATCATTGATCTTAGTGATTCTGTTTACAGTAAATATTACAGGCTGTTTTAATCCATAAATACTGATCAAGTAAAAGCAAATAACCAGACCATATTCGGCTAATCTCCTCAAACCAATAACAATCGACTCCAGTTCCCCACAAGAAATGCCCATTACACTCTCTGAACAAGGTTCTACATAAATCTCGATGGTTTCACTAAATACCCAAAACAAAAACAACAAAACAATCGTACTGAATAGCCTCATCAGCCAGGTTAGGCTTATTTTCTCAACATTTGAAAAATCATCAGCTATATCAGTTCGATGTTGAATTAATCGCTGATAAACACAGACTATATATAAGGCTAATATGACTAATTTTAATGGAATGAAAATCATATCAAAAATAGTTAAATACCAAAGTCCAAGTAAAGTTGTAGGCGTATCAGTAAACCAAGCAAGTTTAAATTCAGCACTTTGCCAATAAAACGGCAGTGATATTACTACTGCTAATATAAAAGGCAAAAAGTGTAAAATGTTAACTTTATAAAATGATGGCGAGGTCAATTTGTTCACGTACAGAAACAGTAATGGTCCAAACAAAAAGGCAATAGGAGCATCTAGTTCGATTAAGTATGGACTAAGGTTAAGAAAACCAGCAACATCTAACACCATAAATGACAGTCTTAAAGCCAAAACAAAAACAAATAGAGCTAGTAGTAAATTGGCATTGTTTTCTTTGTTGTTCTTGGTTAGCAGCGCAAAAGATAAATAAAATCCATGAGCACTACCTAAAAGCAGTAAAATAAATTCAATCATAAAAAGTCAGATAATGTATACAGAATGTTGCATGATATGAATAATTTGGTGAACGCGCAACTAAGCAGAGACTATCTCGCTAATGAATATCCCCATTAAGCCACCCATAATAATTTGTTCGATTTTTATACAATAAACTACACTTAATTTACCCCCTATTAAGTGTGGTGATTGTTATGCCTAAGCCTCGTTCACAACAAATTAGTTTATCTGATACGCCGTATTATCATATTTGCAGTCAAACCGTTCGCAAAGCCTTTTTATGTGGTGTTGATAAAGAAACCGGTGTCAGTTACGAGCACAGGCGTCATTGGATTGAACAGCGCATTTTTACATTATCTCAGGTCTTTGCTATTGATATTTGTGCTCACGCTGTCATGAATAATCACTTACATTTGGTCCTTCATGTTGATAGTGAAAAAGCTAACAGCTGGACGACGCTAGAGGTACTGTCCCGTTGGCATAAGTTGTTTAAAGGCACCCTGTTGACCCGTCAATTTCAACAAGAGCAATCATTAACTACATTAACCCCATTCGAAATGGAAATGGTTGAAGAAACAGCACAAGTCTATAAACAGCGCTTAATCAATATCAGTTGGTATATGCGGGCATTAAACGAGCCTATTGCTCGACAAGCCAATAAAGAAGATAAATGCACAGGGCACTTCTGGGAAGGACGCTTTAAATCACAAGCCCTGCTCGATGAAGGGGCGTTACTTGCTTGTATGGCTTATGTAGATTTAAATCCAGTGCGTGCGGGCATTGCTCCAACACCTGAGCAATCGAGTTTTACCAGTATTCAACTGCGTATCAAAGCAGCCATTATCGGAGAGCAACCGACAACGTTATTACCTTTTACGGGCCATGAACAGCAAGCTAAAACCTCCGGTATCCGCTTTAGTTTGAAGGACTATTTAACCCTTGTAGATGAAACAGGTCGCGTAATAAGAGCAGACAAACGAGGCGCTATCGATAACAAAACCGCAAATATACTGTCAAGACTTCACATCAGCGATGAAAGTTGGCTCAAACTCACCACAAACTTTGAAGGTATATTCACTGGCGCAGTCGGCACCGCAGAGCATTTGTGTGAATTTACTGAGCACGTGG
>NZ_JACGWC010000037.1:0-29228 GCF_014077545.1 Colwellia sp. BRX10-1 | reverse complement strand
TTTCGATGTTGGAAAACTAAAGAGCCATACAATGAAGCCAAGTATTTAAAAGCATTGAGCGATAGGAATTCCCCATTACTTTTTAAAGAAAAAGCTTGTTAAAGGTCTCAGGGCGTAGAGCGGACGTTAGCAGTAATTGATGTTTAAGCTGTTTATAGTGTTCAATCTATCCTGTTCCTGACAGAGAGATAAGCCATCATTGCCAACACTCGACGGGAATCATTTGGTGTTAAAATCATAATTTAGGCTTAAGCAGTGTTAATTATTTAAATGTAATCGTCAGAAGTCTTTGTTTATATGGCATAACAAAGGATACTTAATCCTATGGTGATGGTTTTACGATGAAACAACCTGATTTACCAACCACCAGAAACAAAAAAAACACCAATCATGACAATTGATGTTTTATCGCAAAAAGTTTTATAAAACTATATTAATATTGTTTCTTAAATCGACGTGATGCTAAACCAATCATTCCTAATGCAAAAATAGCAAGTGTCGAAGGTTCTGGGACATCTGTAATGTCTCGAACAAAAAATGCACCTACGGCTTCATGTCTTGTATATGTTACTCCCCACGAATCCCCATTTGTGTTTATGGCGGCTCTGCCCGACGTCTGTAGACGTGCCAAATACGCATTACCATCGTTATCGGCATCTGACTGTAATCCGTGGATGTCACTTCGCCCACCGAAATTAGCAGGTGACCCGCCTAGCATATTATACAAACGTTGTGACGCTAATTGGCTTGCTGCATTTGCGCTTGAGCTATCTCCTAAATCGTATATGTTATTGTAATCATTAATATACAAGATTCCGGCATTTTTATATAAATTAAATATTTCAACCGTAGATGCCAAACGGAAACCTGCATCGCTCCATTGATTCGTCCCACTCAACAGCTGGAGATTCATTCCCACGAATATGGATACATCTAGCCATTCTTGATTGCTGGTGGTGTCTATTGTGATGAGACCATCGTTCAGAGCGACGTAATCTTTCGTTATTAAACCTGCATTTGCAATATTTAAAAAACAACTAACCGAAAAAATTAAACCAGTAATTGCCGTTCTTAAAACCTTAAATTTCATTTTTATTTTCCTTTTAATCCATTTTCCATAAATTTATGGTCGGTAGTTAAAATTGTACATATTAGCGATACGTTCTTTAATACAACAATCATGCCAAAAAAAAAACATCTAATATATCAACATGATGGTAATTTACGCAATATTTAATTTAGTAACACTGTAAAACAACCTGACACCAAAAACGCATCAACAAGTTGAATTTATTACAAAATTTTAAAAACATCAGTTTAAGTTGTTTTTAATATAAAAACATAATTAGAGGATTGAATTTCACCGTCAACTAGAGATAAATCATCGTAACAATCGGGTTTAAACCACCTAAAACGAGTGTTTTAGTAGTGTAATGGATTAAAACTGAGTGGTGCTAATTATTATAATTCACCACTTAAACCACACTACACAACAGTAATTTCAATACTTACCTACCACCTAGCAACTGACTTGTAATCAGTTGGTTTGAATTGTTATCCGTTGGTATTACTACAAACTCAATCTGTTGATTTTAAGTAATAAATCATTCTAAAGTATATTAATGAATTTCGAGTGAAACATGATAATAATATTTGATATATGCGTCTATCGGAGTTTTATCCGTTGTTAGTGAATTTAGGTATTAGTAAAGCGAACTTTGATTTATTATTTAGTTAACGGTAAATTTAGCCCCATAGTCAACATCTGGATTTAAACTCCACTATCGGCTTTGAATTTCAACAGCCTACAAACATGAAATACATATTAGTGAAAATTTTCCTTAATATGCTCATGACTTCACAAAAGCTAAAGTCAGCTATTGGCTATAAGTGACCATTCAGTACATAGCTTAGGAGGTTTTTAAATTTTCTTGTTTTTTGTGACGTTTTTTATAGTTTTCTCACGACTTTTGACGTAGATTTTTCAATTGATTTAACTCAATCTAGCTACAGCCAAGAAAATCCTGAACGAGAATTCTCATTATTAGTGAAGATCCACAAATAGCGCAAAGGGAAAATATCGATACTCAACGAACTCACCTACTAATACTACCGTCTTTTTATCGGCAGTAATTAGCGATAACCTGACTTAAGTCAAAGTATAACAACGCTGTACTATTATAATAATGAGTATATCAATCGCTTATTGTTGTCTTTTATCGGTTTAAATTTTACCGTCAAGGCCGTTTAAAACCGTATTAAAAAATCCATACTACCTTAGCGAACTTATTTTATTATTTATTATTCACCTCGATAGGACAGCTTATGTTTGAGATATTTACCGATTTAGCCACATGGTTAGTTGTTGATATATTTGGCTTATCTAAAACAACAAAAGTAGGCGATGCCCTTCATTTTTTTATCGAAGACACCACTAAGATATTCTTTTTGTTATTAGTAATGATCTACGCTATTGCTTTATTAAGAGCGTCAATGAATGTTGAAGGTATTCGTGATTATTTAGCCGGTAAACATTCAGGGGTTGGTTATTTACTTGGCTCAAGTTTTGGCGCAATAACGCCGTTTTGTTCTTGCTCGAGTATTCCGGTATTTTTGGGTTTTACATCAGCAGGGATCCCTGTGGGTATAACGATGTCATTTCTCATAACATCACCACTGATAAATGAAGTAGCAGTATTGCTGTTACTTAGTTTATTGGGATGGAAATTTACCCTGCTTTACATTGTGGTTGGGATGTCTGTTGGCATATTAGGCGGTATTTTTCTTGATGCCATAAAAGCTGAACGTTGGTTGCAATCTTTTGCCGCCAAAGCGTTAGAACGCGGTCAAAACACGGTAAGAGTTAAAGCTAAACAATCTGCAATATTATCGTTAAAACAAAGACATACTTTTGCAAAGGAAGAGCTCAGCGACATTTTTGGACGAGTATGGAAATGGGTCATCGTAGGTGTAGGGTTAGGCTCAGCTTTACATGGTTTTGTTCCCGACGGTTGGATTCAAGCGCATTTAGGCGATGGGCAATGGTGGTCAGTCCCTTCTGCAGTTTTACTTGGCATACCTTTATATTCTAATGCGACCGGTGTTATTCCTGTCATGGAAAGTTTACTTAAACAAGGTCTTCCTGTAGGAACCACACTCGCTTTTTGTATGAGTACTGTAGCTGCAAGTTTTCCTGAGTTCATCTTATTAAAGCAAGTTATGCAGTGGCGGTTATTGGCGATACTTTTTATCCTATTGCTTAGCGCATTTACTTTAATTGGTTGGACATTTAATTTTTTAAGCCCATTTATTTAATACTTAACTAAAGAGAAAAGATTATGAAAGAAATAAAAGTACTGGGTACTGGCTGTACTAAATGTATAAAGACTGTTGAAAAAATTTCTAAAATAGCCAAAGAATTGAATATTAATGTTCAGGTAATAAAAGAAACAGACCCTGAAGTTATTATGGAATATGGCGTAATGACTACCCCAGCAGTTTTAATTAATGATGTTAATGTGCATAGCGGTTCTATCCCAGACAGAGATGCTATTCAGTCATGGTTAATCAACTAAGAGTATCTGGCAAGTGATACATACGGCTTGATAACTAACAGATAGCGTTATCAAGCTGTAAGCAATGTTACATAAAAATCTATCATTATGCCTGTTAAAGCATTTACTTTGCGTGAAAATAGCTAGAAAAGACTTTTGAGGGCGTCGCAAAGACCTAAAGATTCATTTGGAAACAAATCTATTCCTAACCATGACTTTAATAAATAAATAAATTAACAAAAACACACAACCAATCATGGCTAAACCGAAGACGAATATAAATAGTAAAAACATAGTAAAAGCAATGAAGCGTTCGGTGTGTGTAAGTCCCCTTCTATTTATACCCACTAGAAAAACAATATAGAAACTCCAAGGGAGAAAAGACAATGCTAATGTAGGTCTAAAATCTACATTGTGACTTAGCCAGTCTTGGCTACTAATGCTTTTTTGTAATGCTTTACGTTGTTTATAAGTGAAACTTTCTGCAACAGATTTATCCATGCCACTTAATAGCTGATTAACTTTTGAGCTATCATCTGGCTTACCTTAACGCACTGATTAATAAAGTTTTATTCACTTACAGGTGTACACTGATAATAATTTGTACTCTGCAAAAAAATTATCAGCGTTTTTTGTAAATTTAAAATGGTACTAATCTAGTGTTTGTACTTGCCATTGCTGAATTTTGCGATAAAGCTTTGATGGACTCACACCTAGTTCGCTGGCTGCTTTGACGATGTTATCATCACACAATGCAATCGCTTGTTCAATAGCATGCTTTTCGACATCAGCCAAGGTAATTATTGAAGTTGTTAAATTAGCTGTATTGAGCATCGGTGTTTGCATATTTATATCATTTGGTGCCGAAACAACCGCTTTAAGTGGGGTAGGAATTGCAAGAACAGGCTGTTTGAGCTGTCGACCAAGTTGCTGAACAATAACTTGTTCAGCAACTAAGGGTCCTTCAGACATAATTGTTGCGCTATGAATAATATTTTGTAGTTGTCTAACATTACCTGGCCAAGAGTACGATATAATTAATGCCTCAGCCTTAGTTGAGAAACCCGAAAAAACTTTTTCTTCAATGTTGCTAAAGTAGCTTAAGAAATATTTGGCTAACTTCAAAATATCACCACCACGTTCATTTAGTGCGGGTAACACAATAGAAATAACATTGAGCCGATAGAAGAGATCTTCACGTAGTTTCTTTTCATCAATGGCAACTTGAGGGTCTCGATTGGTTGCACTGATAAAACGAATATCTACTTTTTCTTCTTTACCGCTACCGACCTTTTGAAAACAACCTGTTTGAATAAAACGTAATAATTTAGCCTGTAAACTGATATCCATTTCACCAATTTCATCCAGAAATAAGCTGCCGCCGTTGGCCAATGACGCTGCACCATCACGATTTGAAACAGCACCGGAAAATGCTCCTTTGATGTGACCAAAAATTTCTGATTCCATCAGTTCTGAAGGTATAGCGGCACAATTGAGCGCAATAAAAGGTCCGTTTTTTCTTTTACTTAAGCGATGAATTGCCTGTGCAGCTACTTCTTTTCCTGAGCCACTAGGCCCAGTAATAAATACAGAGGCGCTGCTGGGAGCGCTTTGTTCGATACAAGAATAAACAAATTGCATCGGAATTGAATCGCCAATAAAGCCTTCAAATTTTGCTTTGTGATATTTTTGGTATTGATCAATCGTTCTTCGCATTAAGGTACGTTCAGCAAGTATATGCTGGAGCTGTAATGCTTGCTTTAACTTAACAATAAGTTCGAAATTATCCCAAGGTTTATGTAAAAAACCCCAAATGTGCCCTGAATTAACCGCATTAAGTACCGTATCCATGTTGTCACATCCGGTTAAAACAATACGAACAGTTTCAGGTGAAATTTGAGCAACTTGTTCAAGTAATTGATTGCCGTTCATATTGGGCATGTTGATATCAGAAACAATGACATCAACATGACATTCTTTAATCACCTCAAGTGCTTCACCACCGCTGGCAGCCGTTAAAATAGTAGCATCCACTTTGCTCGCAATACGTTGAAGCGATCTTAAAATAGCGGGTTCATCGTCAACAAATAAAATGACCGATTTATTCAAATTTTGCATTTCTTCCCTTAAAATCAGCACTAAAGACCAATAAATTTTCTATAAAACAGTGTTGCATTTAGCTATAACTATTTTTTATTCCACATGTAAAACTTAATGTATCGCCTTAACAATTACAAATGTTGTTAAGGTAAATTGACTTATTAATTATAATAATATCAATAATTTTTGAATAAATAACCGTTATAATTATAATATATGTTTATTATTTATCACTATAAGGTAAAGAATAGATAATATAGTGGTCGTTATAATTAATATCATTAAAACTATTTATTTCAGTTGTAAAATTTGTAGGGAAAGATTATGTCAGATTGTAGTACCCAAAATACTTTGTATTCAGATATGACTGTTTTATGTGTTGATGATGAACGAATTATACTCAGGACTTTGCAACGTTTATTTCACCGCAAGTCATATAATGTCATTATTGCTAATAGTGCTAAAGACGCACTAGAAATTTTAGAGAAAACGCACGTAGATATCGTTGTTTCTGATATGAGAATGCCTGAAATGGATGGCGCAGCATTATTAGAAATAGTGGCTAATTCACACCCAGACACTTACAGAATAGTATTAAGTGGCTATGCTGATTTTGAATCAACAGTGGCAGCAATTGATTTAGGTAAAATCAATCGTTTTATCAATAAACCCTGGAATAATAATGAGCTAATTAATGCTGTCGAAGAAGGTTTGGAGATCACTCATTTAAAAAAAGAAAAATAAATTACTTAAAAGTTTAAATCATAACTTAGAGGAAAAAGTAAATTTACGTACCAAACAAATTAGAACGTCATTAACAAGAAATGAACAAGATAATAAAGCCTGTGAGAAAATGTTATTTAACTTCATTGCGATCAGTCCTGAGCTTAATGCTGATTTTGCGAAAAATGTAGCACAATTAGCCGGCCGATTAGGAGAAAAGCTCTATCTAGATAAAGAAGCATTGCATGATATTCGCTTATCAGGTTTTCTCAACGAAATTGGATTGTTAGGGTTTGATTCAACCATTGTTTGTACCCCCTTTAATTTACTCAATTTCGAACAAAAGAAGATTTTTTTGACGCAGGGAGATATTGCTCAACAAATTCTCTCGCCAGCGCAGCGTTTAAATGGTGTAAAAACAATACTAACCTATCAATTTCATTCGCTAGCAGAACTAAAAAATGAAGTTAATAGTAAAACATTACTTGCCTGCAAAATAATAAGTGTTGCAAGAGATTATTGGCGGTTTTCTTGCGGTAAGATTGACGTTAAAAGGCTAGATCATAAGCAAGTACTGGTCGCGTTAAATAAATCGAAAGGTATGAAATATGCCAAAGAAGTTTTAGATATATTAATGGCCAACCCCGAATTAGTTATTGATAATATTTCTGAACAATGCTTAACAACACGACTACTTTTACCCGGCATGGTATTAAAATATGGCTTGTTTTCTGCAAATAACTTGCTTATTTTAGCTGAAGGTCATGAATTTACCAAACACACAATTAATAAGTTAATTGAATACGAGATTAATCAAAAACACCAATTTAAGATTGTTATTGAACCATTATCATAATTTAAGGAAATTACCATGCAAGGTTCTATATACACCACATTTTCCGAAATGGTCATTGAAAAAATGGGCATGTCGGTATGGAATGAGTTGTTAGATAAAGTAAAACCAAATTCTGAAGGTATTTATACTAACGGTATGCAGTATGAAGACTCAGAAATAATGGCTTTTGTTGCTGAACTATCGACATTAACCCAAATTGATCCACCCACGTTAGTTCGCACCTTTGGTGAATATTTATTTATTCATTTATTTAATAGTAGCCCTGCTAACTTATCACATATAGATAATTTAAAAGATTTTCTCATTTGTATTGACGGCGTTATTCACAAGGAAGTTAAACGTGTTTATCCAGATTCTTACTTACCAAGTTTTAAATACGATGAAAAACCTAATGGCGATTTAATTATGTTTTATCAATCTAAGCGTAAGTTGTGCCATCTTTCTGAAGGGTTAATTTCGGGTGCTGCTCAACGCTTTGAACAAGCTATAATAATTGAACACCCAGAATGCATGCATGATGGAGCCGAAAAATGTAAATTAGTAATATCTTTCAAGGATTAACATGACTGAAGAAGACGCGTATAAAACAGCCTATATCCGCGAAAAAAAGGCACGACAGTTGGCAGAAAAGCTACTTGAAGATAAAACACGACAATTATACGATAATGTTTTAAATCTTGAAGGGGTTGTTGCAGAATTAAAAACAACTCAAGCACAACTTGTCCAGTCAGAAAAGATGTCTTCACTGGGACAACTTACGGCTGGTATTGCGCATGAAATTAATAATCCTATTGCTTATTCATACAGTAATCTCTTTTATTTATCTGAAAATATTACTGAAATCTTTAAACTCGACAAAATTATACAAGATAATTTACCTCTCAAAGATAACGTTGACTCAATGTTGCAACAATATCAAAGTATGCGTAAAGAGATTGATGCTGACTACTTAATAACTGACATCCCTTCTCTGTTAGCCGATACCATTGAAGGAGTAGAGCGCGTTAAAAAGATAGTTAACAATTTAAAGAAAATCTCTTATAAAGGAGATGAAGCCTTTACCGCTTTTAGTATTAATGATTGCATTAAAGAATGTATTAAAGTATCCGCTAATGAAATAAAATATTCTATGGCCATTAATCTTGAGCTTTCTGATTGTGGTGACGTTATGGGGCAACCATATGATTTAAATCAGGTCTTTATTAACTTATTTATGAATGCTTCACATGCTTGCTCACCCAATGGGATATTGACCATTACAACAACGCAAGAGCAAGATAGCGTCATTATTTCCGTGCAAGATAATGGTAGAGGAATAAGTAAAGAAAACATCTTAAAAATATTTGACCCTTTTTATACCAGCAAACCTGTTGGTGAAGGTACTGGTTTAGGTTTGCCGATATCACATGGCATCATTGAAAAGCATCACGGTAAAATTACAGTCACGAGTAAAGTAGGTGTTGGTACATGCTTTAAAATACGCCTACCGCTTGCAAATCCAGCGATTAACTAACACGCGACACTTTTTACGTAAATCAAGTGATAGCTATAAAGATTTGTTTTATATGGTTTTAATAGCTAGTGCTAGCATAGTTTTTTACTTACAATATTTGTCAACGTCAGTTCGCATTTTGCAACAAATCCCAAAAAACTCACCATCTATATCTTTATAATACTTTATTACACGCTGTTAAACCTTTAGAAGAGGGGTTTATCAATAATGGAGTGGTTATTGGAGGTTACTTAGTTGAGCACTTTTTATAGGTAGGTAAGTTGATTAATCCACTTGTAGTAAAGGTGCCAATGACCAATGCTATACCTAATGAAGAAATTCCTGTGTTCCCTTATGACCCGATTGTAACCCAACCTGTGGTAACTGAGTTTATCTTAGCAGAAACTAGTCCCCTAGAGGCAAGAGCCGTGTTAGAAAGTAGTGCACAAACCAACGGTGATATATCAGTACCCGATGGATTTTCATTAAAAAGTGAGCGTTTATTTAATTTAAAAATAATCAGATCTGATGATGATGATCAAGCTGCCTATTTATCACTCTGTAGTGATTATCAAGAAAATAGCGATGGGAGCTATAATATTAATTATGATAGCTGCTTACTAAGAACATCATTGAATGAAACGGTTTTTGAAACTGTAATTACCGTCACTAATGATACCGAGGGTTTAGTTGCAGCATTATGGTTTGTCGATGGGAGTAGGAATCCAATCATCAAGGATTGGCGCTTCTAATAACAGTATTGCAACGATGAGTAGATTGACTTGGATAGCTTTTAGTTTTTCTACTCGATAACGGCTTTAAGTATCGAAGATTATCCCCCTTACCGGCGTTATAAACTTGAGGTTTATTTAGACTTTTAAACAAAGGCTAAAAATTTATCACAACAGCGCTTGAGCGCTATCTATATATTGCCTACAATAGCGCAATTTTTTTATCATAGGTCACAAACATGAACGATACTACATCGCTACCCGCTTTACCCGATCGCCTATCAGGTAATCCCCGCAGCCCACATCATGTAGAAGAAATTTTTCAACACGAGATAGGTATTCGACTTAATGGCAAAGAACGTTTCGATGTTGAAGAGTATTGCATCAGCGAAGGTTGGGTAAAAGTCACCATGAACAAAGCGTTAGACCGTCGTGGTCAGCCACTTTTAATGACGGCTAAAGGCACAGTTGAAGCGTTTTACCGTTAAGCCTTATCAATAAAAAATAATAAGCTAATATGCCTTCTCCAAGGCATATTAAATATGGGTCAGCAAAGTGGTATCTACCTCGCTGCCTGACCCTACTTAACAATACAACGACGATCCAAATTTTAGACTGTTTGAAATTTTCATCCCCCCTCTTCTACTGCGCTAAATTATCTAAATATTCTTATATATTAATTTATATATATTCACTAGACTCAGCAGATAAATATGTGATTTAGAAATTATCAGAGGTATTGAGTGGCGAATGTATTAATCGTGGGTAGAAGAGGTCGATGTTATCGAGCCGCATTAAAGCTGGGCCATAACGTTTTTCTCTGGAGTGATGGTCCCCTTCACGAAAGTCGAAAAGAAAAATTGTCGGGCTGTATTGAAACATCATTTGAAAGCGCAGAAAAAATGCTTTTAAAAGCTGAAATAGCAGCAATTCGTGAATTTAATATTGAATATGTTATCGCAGCCACTGAATCAAGTGTCGATATTGCTGCTATGGTTCGTCAAGAATTCAAACTGACAGGCACGCCACTTAACATTACCCGTATCTTACATAATAAAAACGAGATGAAGCTCAAAGCTTTAGAGCACAACATTCCTATTACAAAATTCCATCTCATCAATGACAACGATACGCCACAAGAATTAGTTGATAAGTTAGGCCTGCCACTTGTTGTTAAACCTGTAGCCGAATCGGGTGCAAGAGGTGTCATGGTGCTAAAAAGCTTAGCGGAAGTAGCATTGCATTCAAAGCCCGGCCTACTGGCTGAAGCTTTTGTTGAAGGAAGTGAAGTTAGCGTAGAAACGTTGATCCATAATGGCGTGCCTATTTTTCATAATATAACCGACTATCTTCACCAATGGAAAAAATCAATATTACCGGCAAATTTAACCCTCGCATTGCAAGAAAAAATCATCGCGATAAATGATCAAGTCATCAAAGGATTTGGCGTTAAAAATGGTATGACTCATGCTGAATTCTATCTGACTAAAGCGGGGCCAGTATTTGGCGAAATGGCCGTTCGCCCACCAGGTGGATACTATATGGAACTCATTCAATATTCCTATGGTTTCAACCCATGGAAAACCTATGTAGAGTTAGAAACTGGAGCGACTCCAACCCCGTTACCTGTCAAAGCTAATAAATTTGCTTGCGTACTCATGATCCATCCTGGTCCAGGAACTATTGATGAGATTTCCGGTATCGAGCAATGCAAAGCACTCAAAGAAATAGACCAATTTAAACTTAATATTGCAGCTGGAGATGAAGTTTACGCACACGACAGTACCAGCAGCGAGGTTGGTCATGTATTTATGTCAGGTGATTCACAAGAGATATTACTTGAGCAATTAAAGTTTATCGAAGATAACCTGATCATTAAGATAAAAACATAGCGAGCTCTGCATAGTCTCTTTACAAGCGTTCACTTAATCTAAAAAAACTCGATAGACTTATATCGCGCTTTTTCTTAAATTATTATCATTTCATTTATTATTTAACTAGGAGCACTTAGTGCCAACATCATCATTTATATCAGCGGCGTCAGACAAAAAAATTATAGCACCAATAGCTACAAAAATTCCTCATACGATGGAAAAACACAATCACCAACGCATCGATAATTATTATTGGATGCGTGATGACCTGCGCAGTGATGAAAAAGTTTTAGCACACCTTAATGATGAAAATAATTATGCTGATGCCATGTTGGCCAAGCAAAAACCTTTACAAGCACTACTTTTTAATGAACTTAAAGACAGGATTGTCAAGGACGATAATACTGTTCCAGCAAAAGATGGAAAATATTGGTATCACAGCGAAATTAATGGCGAGCAAGAGTTTTCCAACTATTACCGAGCAACAAGTTTTGCCGGTGAAAATAAAACACTCTTATTAGATGTTAATGAGCGCGCACAAGATCATGAGTTTTATGATTTAGGGGACTTATCAATAAGTCAAAATGACCAAATCATGTCAATATCTGAAGATACCGACAGTCGTCGTATCTATACCATTCATTTTAAAGATTTAACTAAGACATCTGATGGGCCAGATGCTTATTTAGCCGATATTCTTGTTGAAACTGAAGGACAAGTTGTTTGGTCGAACGACAATAAAACCCTTTTCTATGTAAAGAAAGATTTAGAAACTTTGCTTGGCACACAAGTATATCGCCATACATTAGGAACACCACAAGCTGATGATGTGCTTGTTTATCAAGAAGACGACCACCGTTTTTATATCAGCTTAGATAAGAGCAGAGATGACTCTCAGCTTTATATTTGTTTACATGCCACTGAATCTACACATTATTTAGTACTCAGTGCCGATGAGCCCAATGGGCAGTTTACCGAATTATTACCTTATCAAGAACAACATGAATATCACGCCGATAAAATGGGTGAATTTTTTTATATTGTGACTAACTATCAAGCTAAAAACTTCAGGTTAATGAAAGCCACGGCTGCACAAATTGATGATATCAATAACTGGCAAGAAATTATTCCCCACAGAGAAAATGTACTGGTTGAAGGCATTGAATTATTTCACCGTTTCATTGTAATAACCGAAAGAGAAAATGGTCAAATTCGTTTTATCGTGCACACAACTCAGGGAGAAAATGCCGGTCATCACTATCCACTATCTTTTGATGACCCCTGTTATTTTGCTTGTCTTGACGAAAATCCGGAGCCAAACAGTACCATCGCAAGATTATATTATTCTAGCTTAACAACACCCGATTCTTTATTTGAATTTGACTTAGCAACAGGTGAGCGAAAGTTACTGAAACAGCAACAAGTCTTAGGTAACTTTAACCAAGACGATTATCAAGCAGAACGTCTATTTATTAACGCTCGTGATGGTGCAGCAGTACCAGTGTCAATTGTTTATCGTCGCAATAGTTTTAAAAAAGATGGTACCAACCCACTTCTTCAATACGGTTACGGTGCTTATGGCTTAACCATAGATCCTGATTTTTCGAGTCAAACGTTAAGTTTACTTGATAGAGGATTTGTTTATGTTATTGCCCATGTTCGTGGCTCAGAAATGTTAGGCAGGCAGTGGTATGAAACCGGTAAAAAAGCGCTTAAACAAAATACCTTTAATGACTTTATTGATGTAACTAAGGCATTAGTTGCCCAAGGATATGGCGCTAAAGATAAAATATTTGCTTCTGGCGGTAGCGCTGGCGGCTTATTAATGGGCGCTGTGGTCAATCAAGCACCGGAACTATATTTAGGCATTGGCGCTCATGTGCCCTTTTTAGATGTGTTAACAACGATGCTCGATGAAAGCATACCGCTAACCACCAATGAATATGACGAATGGGGTGATCCAAACGAAGCACAAGCCTACCAAGATATTTTATCTTATTCACCAATGGATAATATCACTGCTCAACACTACCCAAATATACTGGTGACCACCGGATTACATGACTCACAGGTTCAGTACTTTGAACCAATGAAGTGGGTAGCTAAAATGAGAGAGCTTAAAACAGATGATAATTTGTTGTTATTTAAGACAGATATGGACGCTGGCCATGGCGGTGCATCAGGACGATTTAAAAGTTTAAAAGAAAAAGCTTTAGAAATGAGCTTTTTTATCTCGCTATTAAACGAATAACGTTAACTGATAAAATCGTTTAACTTGTTACTCACAAGGATAATCTTTGTCCCTTGTGAGTAACCACAGCACCTATAAAGAATGTTCTTTACGACACTTATAATGTGTTTGTCATCGGTAGATTTTCAGTTAGCCATTGTTTGAACTGTGCTTTGGGTAAGGCGCCGGACATTCGAGCAATTTCTCTGCCGTGATGAAATATCATTAAAGTAGGAATAGAACGGATATTATGCCCTCCTGCGGTATTTTGATTGCTTTCAGTGTCTAACTTCACAAAACAAGCTTGTGTAAACATATCAGCAGCAACCTGTTCAAAAGTGGGTGCAAATTGTTTACAAGGCCCGCACCACGGTGCCCAAAAGTCGACAATAACAGGTAAACCGTTGTCGGTAATATAACGGTTGAAGTTTTTATCGCTACCAACAACAGGGTTAATAGAAAGCACAGCTTTACCACACTTACCGCATAGAGGCTGGTCATTGAGCTTAGCCTTAGCTAGACGATTTTTCGTACCGCAACTTGCGCAAACTATTTGAATAGGTGAATCAGTCATAGTAAATCTCACTAAAAAGTATTTTAAAATTCGTTTAATATAAAAAGTAAATATGGGTCTGTACGGGCTTTAATTCAAGCATCTAAATTAAGACCGTTAATTGCAACCCCATATAACTAGTTACTTATTGAAATATATATCTATTTATAAAGAATAAAAACCGCCACAATTAAACTTTACCCTTATCAGTTTTCGCATTAGCCGATCAGCACTTAACGTGTGCTTTGATATTTAATTTTTTTAACTGATTCATTAGCTCGATTAATATCTTTAAAAGATTAGCTTTGTTTAAGGTTATTTTTAGTTAAATATTTTTTCAATAATACCGGTAATGTTGTGATGTCGGTAACCAGAGCAACTATCATCGCCACACTGGTCAGTAAACCAAATAATATGCTTGGCACAAAATTAGAAAATATTAAGGTGCCAAAACCGATAACAATAACGGTAGTCGTATATATTAATGCATAGCCAATTGATAAATTTGTCCGCTTAATCCAATCATCGCTATTAGCTTGGCCAAGTTCCATTTCTTCTATATAGCGGTGAATATAATGAATAGTATCGTCCATTGAAATTCCCATAGCTACGGCGGCTATAGTAATAGTCATTAAATCTAGCGGAATCGAAAATATCCCTAAGACGCCCATAATCACTACGGTAGTAATAAAATTAGGCACTAAAGCAATCCAGGCAACTTTGAACGATGAAAATATAATCATCAGTGTTATCGCCATCGCACCATAAACAATGAGTATCGTCAGCACTTGCGAATCGAGCAAGCGTGACAGTACATCTTGATAAAGGATGAACAAACCAGTTAATGTATACTGCTGCTCTTTAATGCCCATTGCAGATAATTCTTTATGAATATGTGCCAACAAATCGGCTCTATTTAGGTCTTTAGTGCTGTCTTGAACCCGCATAGAAATTCGTATTTGGTTATTTTTTTCTGAAAAGTAAGCGCCAAAAAGTTTCTGCTGTAACTCAGTATCTAAACTTTTGTAGAGTGCGGTAAGTTCATATTCTGTCAGCGGTTTACCATAGACCACTTGAGCAATTTTAGTGAAGTCGGCAATTGAGGTTATCGCACCAATGGCTTGCTCTTTTGCTAACATATTTTGAATATCTGTTACCGTCTGCACTGCACTGGCTGAGATAACTAATCCTGATTTTATTTGCTTATCTGGAATATTCAATAACAGGTCAAATGGCGTCGAGCCACCAAACTCTTGATCGATAAAGGTCAGCTCTTTTCGAACATTGGTTGATTCACTAAAGTAATTTAAAAAACTATTCTCTGCCGTTAACTTTAGGCAACCCAAGGCACCAACAAGGGTGATCAAAGTAGATATAATAATAATCTTTTTTGGCTGATTTATAACAAAAGTTGCTGCGCCTTTCATTCCCCTTTCAATCTGATGATGCTGCTTAACAAAACCTTGTTTATTAAAAATGACTAAGAGTAATGCGGGGAAAAAAGCCAAGCTAACAATGAAGCTGACCAGCATAGCAACAACCATCATCCAACCGAAACTTATAACCGGCTGAACACCACTAAATATAAGCGAACCAAAACCAATAGAGGTCGTTAAACCTGCATAAAAGCAGGGTTTTATTTTTTGTTTAATGGTTGCCAGTACAAGTGTTTGATGATCCCAGTCGATGTGTTTTAACACCAACTCTTGGTAATGTACAATAAGGTGAATTATCATCGCTAAAGACAAAATAATTTGCAGGGCAAATACATTCGCTGAAATAACAGTAACTTTAAAATCCAGTGCCGCGAGTAAACCTATCGTCATAACAACACTTGTTGCACAGCAAACTATGGGTAAAACTACCCAACTTACTTGTCTAAACAAAAACCACAACAACACAATAACCACCAGAATAATTAAAGCACCAAAAAGAACTAAATCATTCTGGATAATTTGAATTAACTCATATGACAATAAATTATTACCGCCTAAATAAAAGGCCCCGTCTTTTTTATAGGGCAATAGAAGCGCGCGAATATTTTCAATTTCATCAATACGAGTTTGCTCGAGTTGCTTATTAAGTTTCTGCTGTTGTTGCTTTAACGCTTCAAGTGCATATTGTTCTTTATCGGTGAGTTCTCGGGTTAATAAGTGACGTTTAATGTCAATAATATTGTCATTTACCTGTTCAACTTTTTTATTTGTCTTAAAAACCACTTGCAACGAAAATGCCGTTTGATCTTTGTTAATAAGCAAGCCCTCATACAAAGGGTGTTTTTTTAAACTTAGCGAGAACGTTTGCTCATCAAACTTTCTATTTTCCCAAGTTAACTCTTCAACATCCGCAGAGACTGTTTTAGCAGAAGAAAAAATAGGCACATTAACAATACTATTGACCTGTTTAACACGAGATACTTTCTCTATTTTTCTGCCAAGTTCAGATAAGATATCAAGATTAATTGTCGAAAATAACTGGCTGTTACTTGGTTTAAATGCAATCAGTATAAATTCTTCAGAGCCATAACGTTGATTGGCTAGCTGGGTTAAAATGTAATGTTTATTGTTATCGACTAACAAAGTATCTGCAGAGGCATCAATCTCAAAGTTTTTCGCTTGCCAGGCTAATGTAGCCGTGAGTATGCAAAAAATAATACAGCTGGTATAAGCCCAAAAGGTTGCACTCGCTTTAAACATATTTATTCCACTTTTGGGTTAGAAGTACTAACAAAAGGCGTTATTGTTGCTTTTGCTTTTCGGTTTTAAAAACTTCATTACGACGTGCTTGACCATCACGTTGGATACTTTGCATATATAAATTACGTGTAAACTCATAAGGGTTTTCAACATCAGTTAATACCTGTGGATACTTAGCTAAAATAGGCGTTTGTGCTTGAATACCATCAACCAATAATAATTGTTGAGCTGCCCTCTTATCATTAATAAAATTAAGAGGATGTGCTAGGTAGTTGAACGATAATGATGCCGTATCACGTAAGACTGAAGGCCCAAGTAAAGGTAAAACAAGATAAACACCATGTCCGACGCCATAAGAAGCAAGAGTTTCTCCGAAAGTTGTTTTATCACGTTCCAGTTCCATCATGCTGTTGGCTGGGTCAAATAAACCAAACAAACCTATGGTACTATTTACCAACACTCGAGCAAGACTGTTACCCGATTTAGAAAGCTCTCCTTGAAATAAATGATTTAACGCGTAAAGCGGTTCACGTAAATTGTAAAAAAAGTTTCGAATACTTTGATCAACAGGCAAAGGAACAACTTTTTGATAACCTACTGCGAAGGGGCTAAGTACGTAGCGATATACTTTATCATTAAATTTAAAAATGGGCTCATTGATAAATCTTAATGAATCTTCTGGCTCTTCATAGCTGATTACGCTTGGGATATTTTCTTCAGCCGCTATTTCATAGGGGCCTTTTAAGGAGGATTCACTTATTATAGCTTTTTCAACAACGGCCTCATCGTTTAAAGATGAGCACCCTACTACCTGTGTCAAAAATAATAAGAATAAAGTACTTTGTGCTAGGTTTTTAATAAACCTCGATAAATTAAATTTTTTAGTATTATTGATACTTGTCATTCTAAATCCCTGGAATTTGAACAAACTATGGATAACTCATAGTGTTAAATATGACATACCTCTAATGACTTGTGGTTGTTTATTTTAAGATAAATCGTTTATTTAACACATCACTAATCACTTGCTTTTTTGTACCTTAGTCCAAGGTTCTGTACAAAAAAGCAATAATGTTGTTTGCTTGCGCTAACAATTGACTAATCCTTTTGTTATTAATTGTTCTTTTGTAATGGATTAAATTAAGAAGCGTAACGTTTTCATATTTTACTGGCGTTGCTATATATGGGTAAATATTTGATAAAAATTTTCTCCACTTATAGCATTCCTTAAAGAGACAAAAGATGAATATTGTCTCTTTCATAAAATAGTGCCTAAAAAACACTTAATCTAGATAGGAGAGCTAAATTATTAAGCCATTAAAACTTTAATACCCATAAATTTAACTGAGATTAATATCAACGTCTTCAACTGGAGAAATATAGCCTTGATAACCCTCTGCTTTTAATGAATTAAAATCTGCTAATTGCGCTTGGTCTTCAATTCCGGTAATAATAACCGAGATATTCAGTCCTTTCGCCACATTGACTAGCGCACGGCAAAGTTCTTTATTGTGATTTAACTTCTCATAATAACCGAAAGATAAGTCTAATTTTATATAATTAGGTAAGAGTTTTTGTAAATATTCTAAAGAGCCAATTTGACGACCACACTGGTCAATACCTATTTTAGCACCCGCTGCTCTTACAATTTCTGCTAGCTGATAACATTGCTCAAACGAGGTTATGGCTGCTGATTCGGGTATTTCAAAAGAAATACGTTCGGCATAGGCGGATTGCTTAAGGTATTGCGCTAACCAATGAATAAATTGTGGATCTTTTAAACTATCATGCGTTAAATTAATCGCGATGCCCTCATCTGCAAGGGCCAAAATATTCTGCTGTTCGATTGACTGCAATAAACATCTGTCTAGCTGAGCACCTAACGATAACAACTCTATAAATGGCATAAACTCAGATGCGGTGACAATTTGTTTGTCTATGTATAAACGACAATATATTTCGCGCTGAATAACTTGTTGAGTCGTCATAGCTAAAATTGGCTGCCATTGAAAACTAAAATGGTTGTTATTAATAGAATCAACCAATTTACTGCGCCATTGTTCACGGCTATATTTTTGTGGTTGATCCGCATCTATCCAATGACTTATTTTATGCTCGCGTTGTGCTTGTTGTAGTGCATTATCAGATTGAGATAACAAGTCAGCCGAATTCATGTTATCAATGCGTTGACTAACACCTAAGGCAAAACGAGTATTAGGTGTGCAACCTGCTTTTGCTATCTCTTGATTAATGATCCTAATTAATGACTGCAAGTAGACTTTTATGACGCTTTTTTCTGCTTTAGTGATCAAAAATGCAAATTCGGTGTTGGCAATTCGTGCAATAATACATTCGCTGATTTCTGGCAACTCGGCTTGCATTCGTTTTGACACAACCTTAATAATTTCATCTCGGCCTTGATAGCCATACTTACTATGAACATCTTCAAGCCAATCAAACTTAGCTAAAATAAGTCCGCCAAATCCAGGCTCATTTAACCAATTATTGATTTGTGCAGACAAATATTGTCGATTAGGCAATTGAGAAACCTGATCGATAAATTTATCTTCTTTTAATTCATTAACCTCTTCATCCAAGGTCGAAAATATTTGTTTTAACTGTCCTGACATCGAATTAATCGCGCCAACGACATCTTGTAACTCTATAGTTTTCGGTAACTCAAGGTCTTGACCAAACTTACGTTGTGAAATGTTTTTCGCGTGTATAGCTACATTATGTAATGGTTTTAAAATTCGATTCAATTTGAACCTTAAAACAATAATAGAAAGAATAAAAAGCAAAGATAAAATCATCAAAGTGTCATTCATCACCCGCCATAACTCTTGATAACCTAACGCGGGGTGACCTTCAATTTCAATTGTTGCTAGTTGCAACCAACCTGAGGTAATTAAACTTTCTTTTTTTTGTATGGCAAATAAATCTAGATTTATAAACCATTGTGGAACCCCTTCAATAACAATTGGATTTTCCCAAATTTGCTCTTTGCCATCAACCAGCCATTTAAGCGTCACCTTGCGATAGAAGCCGCCTTCAAAAATGACATTAACCAAGGTTTCTGCTGTGGCTACATCTCCAGTTTCAATATGAGGCCTCAACATTAAACCTAACGAAGTTATAGTGTTGTTTAAATCAGAATCCATCTGCTGATTCATAAAGTCGCGGGTTTGTGTAAATTGAAAATAAACTAAACTGGTCATAACTAGTAAAAAAAGTGCGAACAGTAATGAGTTTATTTCTCTAAATAGGGTCATGGTCTTAAAACTCCATTTTAATTTTGGGTTGTTTAAGTTTTGAAGTAGTTATACGCTGTCTTAAGTCTCGCCAAAGTTTAAGCTTTGATGATTTTCCACTAAGAATTCCTTGCCCCTTTGCTTTGTTCAACCATAATTGACTGGCATTAAAACTATATATAGGGATCAGATCGTTGCGCTGATTTGCGGGTTTTATAACACCGTCTAGATTATCTAAAATTAATGGTACGGCACTAGGCGTTTCGTAGTAAGCGAGTACCATATGGTATTGATTAAGATTGACGGCTTTTACCATAGTGATCCTCATTTTTTCATCCGCAATACCCATTTCTAATAAGGTAAAATATTTAGCAATTGAATAGTCTTCGCAATCGCCACCATTAACACCGATAAATTCGATAGGTGTCGCCCAATAATTGCTCACCCCCCAAAGTTTACTATCATCAATAAACCTAAACATATTAAAGAATTGATTAACTTCTTGTAATGTTTCTAAGGGTGAATGTTGAACTTTTGGTTGCATTAATTTAAACCAGGCTTTGCCTCTTTTACCTGCTCTTTCTCCATAACTTTTTTCTAATGATGAGACAATTTCTTTTTCATTAAGGGGCTGTGTAGATTGAGCAAATATAGCCGCTAAACATATTGTGGTGATGAGAAGCATTTGGATGGGCTTGATGACCATCCATTTAAAAAAAGAACTTCTTCTAATGCTACTCATTAATAATTAATTAGCTTGGTTCACTGTATAAATGGTCCATTTGAGATCATCAATTTTTTCTATATGAGATATCTCGGCCATTATACGACGATTTTCAGCATGCGCTTGTTCAGTATCTGCTAAGTTTTCTAAGCGTTCAAAGCCATAACCAATTGAAGAGATACGCTCTTCATTAATTTTAAAATCATTGATTAGTACCAAAGCAACCGCTTTAGCGCGATTATTTGACAGCACTTGATTTAATTTTGCCACGCCAACTTTACTGCTATGCCCTTCAATCACTACATTGATTTGCGGATTCATTTTAAGAAGTTCTGCTAACTTACTAATGTCTTCATTTGCTTGGTCTGACAGTTGATAAGAATTGTTAACAAATTTAACATCAATTTTAAAAGGCATTATTTTAGACGTTTGAGTACCACAACCATAATTGTCAATCGCAGCACCAATAGAAGTCCCATCACATTTTTCACGCGCTTTTACTACACCATCACTGTCATAATCAGTTAAATCATAAAGCTGCTGTACCGAGTCTTCTAATGTAACTACAGGAGTATCAGCACAAGCACTAATAAATAATACTGCAAAAGCGACCACTAAATATTTTGCCGTAACTTCTATTGGCTTAATTGATAACTTATTCATTGTAAGCTCCTTGTTCGTATTCGTGTTCACCTTTCCATTTTGATGATCTTGTTACTCTCAATGAATCAAGTAGCAGGCCTGTTGCATTTAACAAACGATACTGAGCGCTTAATTCATTAAAGTCTGCATCAAGGTAATCCTTACGAGCTTGAAACAATTCATTTTCGGTATCAAGCAGATCGAGAAGATTTCGCTGCCCAATATCGAACTGCTGTTTGTAGGCTGCCTGTGTATCTTTAGATGTAATAACATGTTGCTTTAGATATGTTTTTTGTAAAGCTAACATTTCAAAAGCATTCCACGAAAGACCAAAACTTTCAGTAACTTGACGGTGAGCGTTATAATTAATTTCCTGCGCTTCTGAAATTTTATAGGCTGCACTTCGTTCGGTAGCAATGTCTTTTCCACCCGAGTAAAAGTTGTAGCGTAAGCGCAGCATTGCTGTTGCATCATTTCGATGACCACCTACGTCAGCGCCAAATCGATTAATACCACTTTCACCACCAATATCATTGTCAGAATTTACACCGAGCTCTAAAGATAAGGTTGGGTAATACCTAGCGTTTATTGAGCTTTTAAATGAACGAGCCGCATTAATATCTTGCTGAGCAGCTTTAATTACCGGATGACGTTTTATTGCTAGAGTTAACCCCGTTGCTTTATTTTTAGGTAACATATCAGCATCAGGTACTGGTAGCACAAGGTTACTCGGTTGTGTATTCGTTAAACGAATAAATTGTGACCTAGCGTCAAGGTTATTATTACGCGCCGAAATCATGTTAGCTTGCGCGCGGGCTAGCCGCCCTGTAACTTGAGACAAGTCGGCAATATTACCCAGTCCTGAATCAGTACGTTCTTTTATTTGATCATAAATGACTTGGTGTGAGGCAATGTTTATTGCTGATAATTTAACAAGCTCATCTGTTTTTATAAAATTTAAATAGGCTTTAGCCACTTGTAAAGCAAGATCTTCTGCATTGGCAATTAATGTCCATTGCTCAGCGCTCGCTTCGAATTTAGTTCTATCTATTTCATTACTCGTGTACATGCCATCAAAAAGAATTTGTTTAATACTAACACCAAATTCACCACGGGCTAATTCAGTTTCACCGTCATCGCCGATGGTAGCATTTCGTCTATTTCCGGGAGTATCTGTATATTCATAACCATAACCAGCAGTTAAATCAATAGTTGGAAAATAGCCTGCTGAGGCACGATTAACATCTTCTTCTTTAGATTTAAATCGTGCAAATGTCTGACGAATATCAGGATGTGTATCAAGTGCGTTTGCAACGGCTGCCTCTAAACTTTGGGCATAGCTATTAGCGGAATATAATCCCGATAAGCCTAAACACCAAACCATAGTTACTTTATTTAATTTAAACATAATGTTATTTATAAATACTCCATATTCTTATTATTATTAATTGCTAGTAGACAAGCCTTACCGTTCCCTTAGTGCAGCCTCATTCGCCCGTAATATGGGGTTTAAAATATATTCTAAAATTGTTCGTTTACCCGTAATAACATCAACATCTGTTAGCATACCTGGAATAATTGGCATTTCTTTGCCATTTTTATTCTTAATGCTTGAAGCATCTGTACGTACTCTAATAAGATAAAAACTGTTTCCCTCTTCATCCTGTGTTGTATCGGCACTTATGTGCTCTACTTTACCCGTTAACCCGCCATATCTTGTAAAGTCATAGGCAGTGATCTTAACAACAGCTGGCAATCCAGGATAAATAAACGCAATATCTCTGGGCTTAATTTTTGCTTCAACCATCAATTTATCTTCGGTGGGCACAATTTCAGCTATGGTTTCACCCGGCTTAACTACTCCACCTAAGGTATTAATGTGTATGGTTTTAATAGTACCAATAACCGGCGATAAAATTAATGCTTTCGTTACTTTATCTTGAGCACCAACCTGTGATTCATTAATTCGAGATAGTTTATTCTCTAATTCATTAAGCTCTGATCTCGCTTCTGTTCTATAAGCAAGTGCTGTTTCTCGACGATTTAAAATTGACTCTTGTATGGCAGACTTTAATTTTGGTGCTAACAAACGAACCGCACTTAATTCACCTTTAAGCTCATTCACGCTACGTTCTAACTTATAGAGTTCGATTTTTGAAACAATGTTTTTTTCTGCAAGCGGTCGTGTTAAGTCGAGTTCTTTACTGGCTATCTCATAACTTATTTTTAAGGTATTAATTTTCGAAACTAATTCAGCAACTTCTTGTTCCCTTTGTTGTATCTGCTGGGCTTGAATTGCTAATTGATTGATTAAATTGTCTATTCTTCCAGAATACTCTTCTTGTTGTCTTTCAACCATAAACTTAGCGTTTTGTTGTAAATCGTCTGGGTAAACGGGTACTTTTATATTTATTTCTATTTGTCGTTGCCAACTTTCGCTAACACCAATCAATATACTTGAAAGCTCGGCTCTAAGGCGAATGACATTCGCTCTTAGGCTACTCACCTCCTGTTTTTGTTCTGCAAAGTCAGATCTAAAGCGAGTATCATCAATACTTGCAATCGGTTGCCCTTTAATTACTTGCATACCTTCTTGAACAAAGAGTTTTTGTAATACACCACCATCTAAACTTTGTATAATTTGTACTTGAGTTGATGGTATTACCTTGCCCATTCCTGAAGTAACTTGTTGAAGTTCAGAAAAATATGACCAAATAAGAAAACAAAAAAGTAATGCGGCCATTGCCCATATAGTTAACCGATGTAAACTTGGCACTTCCGTTAGCATTGCACCATATACATCGTCAGCCATTTCTAGGTCTTGTTGGCTAACCTTCATAAGTTCGCCTCTTGATTTAAATTTTCGCCTTTGAGTTGCGCTAATACTTTATCTTTTGGACCGTCAATAATCAATTTACCTTTATCTAAAACAAGAATGCGGTCAACCAATTTTAATAAATCCATTTTATGGGTAATTAATAACATAGTGCGATCTTTTGCCGTTGCATTGATTGCTTCAATAAACTTCTTTTCAGCACGAGCATCAAGACTAGCGGTTGGCTCATCTAACAGTAATATTTGAGGTGAATTTAATATCGCTCTGGCTAAAACAATTGACTGTCTCTGGCCACGTGATAATGCACTACCACTTTCCCCCACTTGTTGGTCAAGGCCTTGACTATTATGATCGGTAAAAGCACTGACACCAGATAATTGAACCGCTCTAATAAGTTGATACTCAGTAACTTGACGAGTACCAAAGAGGATATTGTCGCGGATGGTACCATGAAATAAGACAATATCTTGTGGTAAATAGCCAATGTTTTTTCGTAAGTCACTAGGGTGAATTTGCCGGTGATTTAAACCATCAAATTGAATGCTACCCTTGCTTGGCTGATAAAGACCTAATAGTAATTTAGCTAGCGTTGTTTTACCCGAACCATTATGGCCAACAATGGCGATTCTTTCTCCTTGATTAATTTTTACTGACATTGGCTGCAAAGAGTCACTTTCTGCATTAGGGTACTTAAAACTGATATTTTCAGCATTTATATTGCCGCTGAGTTTTGTTCGACTAACCAAATGAGCTTTGTCTTCAAATTCGCCTTCTTGCTCCATTAAAGTATCAAGTTGTTTCAAAGCACTTAAGGTTTGATTAGAGCGCGTCATTAGGCCAGCAAGCTTAGCAATAGGAGATATAGCACGACCGGTTAACATAACAGCCGCTATAATTCCCCCCATCGAGATTAAGTTTTCTGATACCCGATAGACACCTAACACTACAACGGCGACTACTGATATTTGTACAATAAAACTCGCAAAATTTAAGACCGAATTAGTGATCATTTTAGATTTAAGTAACCAGGTCGAGGTATGACCAACCATTTGCTGCCAAGCTCTTTGCACAACACCTTCTGCGCCATTAGCTTTAATAGATTCTAAAGCGCTTAAACACTCAATCAGATGTCCATGGCGTAAACCCGAAAACTTATTACTTTCTTCTATCGCTTTACGCAGTTTAGATTGATTTAATAATGTGTAGCCAATGATAAGTATTGAGGCAATAATTGGAAACATCACTAAGTCTCCTGCAACAAGCCAAATACAAAACATAAAAAGCACAGCAAAAGGTAAGTCAACTAAGGCACTTATTGTCGCAGAAGACAAAAACTCTCTAACACTGTCAAATTCACTCAGCTGCTTTGCCATTCCACCGACACTTGGGGAGCGTTTTTCAAGCGGTATACCAATCACTTTAGCAAATAATTTTGAAGAAACTTCAATATCAATTTTCTTGCCTGCAACATCAATTAGATAACCACGAAGTTGTTTTAAAATAAAATCAAAAATATAAGCGACACCGGCACCAATGGCGAGTACCCAAAGCGATTCAAAAGCGAGATTAGGTATGACTTTGTCATAAATATTCATCACAAAAAGTGGTGATACCAGAGCAAAAACATTGATCATTACTGACGCAATAATTACATCTCGATATATCGATGAAGTATTCTTAATTTTCTGCCATAACCAATGTTCTTTTGAACTATTAAGATGAACATCGAAATTTCTATCACCGCGATATTGCTGCTTTATTAAAAATAAATAGCCAACAAAACTCGATTCTAATTCCTCAATAGTTAACTGTTCTTCACCGCCAGTTTCAGGTAAAGAAACTGTTGCTATATTTTTTTCAATATCGAGTTCTTGTAATACTAAGGCTTTTTTATCTTTTAGCATCAAAATACAAGGTAACAACATTGAGGGTAATTCATTTAAGCCTTTACGCACTAATTTTGCACTCAACCCTGCGCGAGATGCTGCTTGAGGTAATAGCTCTGGTGTAAGATTAGCACCAGTAAGTGGTAAACCAGCCGCGAGCGCTTCAGGAGAACACGGGTTACCATAATGCTCTGTTATAAGCACTAAACTGTCTAACAGAGGGTCTGAACTTAACTTTTGTGAAGCGTTAATTGTCCATTGAGTTGACTGTTGCACTGTTGATTGCACCTAGTATGTTATCCCTTAAAAAAGCCAATAAGCTAATGATGTTGGAAAGTACATCTCATCATTAGCTCATTGTACTTGTTATGTTTTGCTACTTAATTTACTCGACTTAATCATATCTGGTCTGAAGTGTCGAGTTCAATGGGCAATGGCACAATTTCTGATGACGCATCACTGTTCAATGTTACACCTTTATTTAAGAAATTATTGGTGATTATTGTTTCAGTATTTGAAAGCGCGTCGACCTGATCAATATTTTCTAAGGTCAAGTTTTCGTCTGCATAGATAACTGTAACTTCACTTTCTTGATCTGTATTTAAGTCACTTTGCGAAAATTCATCAAACATAAAAGTTTCACTCTGGCTTTGCACCAAAAGATCACTTAAATCATAATCAGTTGCAAGATTTGAACCTTGATTGCCTAGACTTTGGCTGGTAGCAGATTCACTAAAAGACAAGTCGATAAGTTCGCCATTAGATAAAGCAGAGCTCTCATCATTAGTATCGTTGGCGTTGTTAGCATTTGCACTTTCAAAATAAATGGTTAGAGTCGCATTATCTGTTTCAGGATTGGCGGTATCACCATCTTGGATGGTGTAAACGAATTCAATCGATGTAGGAATAGTATTAACATCAGTCCCTGAAGCTAAAATGAAGTTATACTTCCCTGTATCATACATAGTAAAAATACCAAATCCCGTATCTATAATGTAAGAAGTATTGTTAGTATCAAAAATGTATACTTGGCCTTCAAATTCAAATTGAATTAAGGTTACGGTTCCATCAACTGAGGTATCCTGATTATCTCCAGAACTACCTTTACTTATGACATTTCCTCGGATACCTTCGATCCTTGATTTCCCATCCTTTTCGCGGTATATAATGTAATTATTGTCATCGACAGCAACTGGAGCAGAGTCATTAACAGTAATAATTACATTGGCTGTATCGCTATCAATACCATCAGTTAAAGTGTATTCAAAACTTGGTGGAGTAGCGTCTAAAACATAGCCTTCACTATTTTGATAAGTAAAGTCACCACTAGCATTAATACTTAAAATACCCCCTTCGACATTAATAGTAGCAAAGCCATCTGTTCCAAAGCTTAGTTCGACGCCATTAATATGAGTTATCACTAATGTTGAACCGTCACCACCATCAGTATCGATAACACCATCACCATCGTGATGAAGTATAATATTGCCTGAAACGCTTTCCCCTTCATCTATATTAAAGCTATCATCTTCTGCAACGGGTGGATCGTTTACTGGTGTTACTGCGATTGTCACAGTACCGGTATCAACATCCGTACCATCACTTAAAGTATAATTAAAGCTTGGTGGTGCACCTACTAGATCGTTACCATTGTGGGTGAAAGTGAAACTGCCATCAGCCTTGATTAAGATAAAACCATCTTTGATACCTACACGGGCTTCACCCGTTAATGGATCAAAGACTAAATCAACGCCATTGACTTGAGTCAAGCTCAGACTAGCACCATCGCCACCATCGTTATCCATCACGCCATCGCCGTCATCATGGCTGATCACATTGCCACTGACGATTTCGCCTTCGTTAACACTAAAATTATCATCAGCCGCAACTGGTGGATCGTTCACCGGCGTGACCGCAATCGTTAAGGTCGACACATCGGTATCACCAGCACCATCAGTAACGGTGTAGCTGATCACTGGCACGGTACCGTTGAAATTGTCATTGGGTGTAAAAGTGTAGCTACCGTCTGCATTTAAGGTGAGCTCACCTTCCGTAAGAATAACGGTATCACCTGCATTATACGTATTACCGTTAACCATAAAGCTGGTGACAGTTAATGGTCCATCTGCTGTTTCTGCATTATCTAACACATTGCCTGTTGCTGTTGTGTCTTCAGCTGTTGTAACAGATTCATTGTCATCAGTAAGATCTGATAAAGGTGTTACTGAAATTGTTAAAGTAGAAATTTCTGTATCACCAGCACCATCAGTAACGGTGTAGCTGATCACAGGCACAGCACCATTGAAATTGTCATTTGGTGTGAAGGTATAGCTACCGTCTGCATTTAAGATGAGTTCACCTTCAGTAAGGGTAACCGTATCACCTGCATTGTATGTATTCCCACCAACCGTAAAGCTCGTTACCGTGAGTGGACCATCGGCTGTTTCAGCATTATCTAACACATTGCCTGTGGCGGTTGTATCTTCTGCGACAGAAACGGTTTCACTATCATCACTTAAATCTGAAACTGGAGTTACTGAAATTGTTAGCGTAGAACTTTCGGTATCACCAGCACCATCTGTAACGGTATAAGTAATAACGGGTACAGCACCGTTGAAATTGTCATTGGGTGTAAAAGTGTAACTACCGTCTGCATTTAAAGTGAGTTCACCTTCCGCAAGAGTAACCGTGTCACCTGCATTGTACGTATTCCCACCAACAGTAAAGCTGGTGACGGTCATTGGACCGTCTGCTGTTTCAGCATTATCTAACACATTGCCCGTGGCAATTGTATCTTCAGCTATCGTAACCGTTTCACTATCATCACTTAAATCTGACACTGGAGTTACTGAAATTGTTAGGGTAGAACTCTGTGTATCACCAGCACCATCGGTAACTGTATATGTAATAACAGGAACAGCACCATTGAAGTTATCATTCGGAGTAAAAGTATAGCTACCATCGGTATTTAAAGTTAACTCACCTTCAGTGAGAATAACGGTATCACCTGAATTATACGTATTCCCACCAACAGTAAAACTCGTTACTGTTAACGGTCCATCTGCTGTTTCTGCATTATC
>NZ_JACGWC010000028.1:0-49637 GCF_014077545.1 Colwellia sp. BRX10-1 | reverse complement strand
GGATTAGCCTTATAAAACAACAAATTAAATGCTTTGTGTTGAATTGGTTGTTATCCTTTAATGATAGATATAAAGCCGATATGACATCACAAGAAATTTTAAAATCAGCGACGGTTAATGCGGCTGATTTAATGGTGATGTCAAAGCGTTTATGAACACTCGAAGTCGGAAAAGTTGCTGACATTATTACCATGCACGCTAGCCCTTTCGTTGATATTAATGAATTATTAGCTGTTGATTTTGTAATGAAGTCAGATGACGTGGTCAAGTCTAAGTAATGGCGTAACCATTACTAAAAAGCCTGTTTAATCTTTGTTAAACAGGCTTTGTACTTATCATATTGAGTGATGCTGTTTATTGCAGGACTACCATAAAAAGCATGGTATTATTTTACGCTAAAGCGTGATTTCTTCTGCGCTGCTGACGGTTTCGGTGATTTGTTTACGTTGGTTCATTCTCAAGGCTAAATACAAATCAGAATGCACATAAATTCCTTCGTGACCTGATTTAATCTCTGCTTTTACAAACCACGCCAACAACTGTCTTTTTCTGCCAGCAAGCTCAAGGCGAACACCGCGCTTTCTAAAAATAACCTCTAAATCTGATAGCATCGCCATCACACTTAAGTCTAAATGAGTAAAACATGGCACCGCATCAATAATTACACACTCAATGTCATCTTTTTGTCTGGCATATTGTTCTAACAATCGGCGTTTAAAGAAACTAGAATTAAAGTAAGTTAAAGGCGAATTAAAACGATAAATAAAAATACCGTCCACCGCTTTTGCTTTATCACTGGCATCTAAACTTCTTACTACACCGTTGATATCAACACCGAGTATATGGTCGGTGGGGCGCATTACCGTCCTAATAAATTGGAATAAACCTAGTAATACAGCAAGGGTAATACCGGGAATAACACCAATAAATAACACCGCTAATAAAGTGGTTAAGGTTAAGTAAAATGCTTGTCGGTCTTTTAGTCTGAGTTTCCAGACCATTTTAAGATCTAGTAGGTGCACAGAAGCAATAATCAAGACAACCCCCAAGGCGGCACTGGGAATAAATTCAAGGGGTGCGGTAAAGAAAATAGCAATAATAGCAATAATGGCTGCGGCTATAATAGAGACTAATTGGGTTTTACCGCCATTGGCATCATTGACTGCGGTGCGAGAAGAGGCGCCACTGACGGCAAAACCCTGTGATACAGCCGACGCTAAATTAGCAATACCTAAAGCCATAAATTCTTTATCTGCATCAACGTCATAGCCATTCTTTGCGGCAAAGCTGCGAGCGGTGAGCATCATGCTAACAAAACTTATTATCGCTAAGTTAAGTGCTGGCATAACAAGCTCACGAATAACACCGACATTAAATTCAGGTGTTTGAAATAAGGGTAAGCCCCCCTCGACAACGCCAATGGTTTTTATACCAAACTGCTCTAATTTAAAAAGCCATACTAAGGCTGCACCCAACGCAATGGCAAACATTGAAGCAGGCCAAGTGGGCTTTAGGCGTTTCATACCAAAATAAATAGCCAGGGTAAATAAGGCGATAGTTAATGTTGGGAAATGTGTTTGTGCTAAGTAATCAGGGACACCGCCCAAACGTTCGAGCAGATACCTTTCATCAAAGGTAAAACCAAATATTTTAGAAAATTGACCAACAATAACTGTTATGGCAACACCATTTAACAGCCCCATTAAAATAGGTTTAGACAAGAAGTCAGCCAATACACCAAGCTTAAAACGACTGGCCAGAATGCACCAAAAACCGGTCATCGCTGTCATGGTAATAACTAACTGCCAATGCTTAGTACTGTCGCCGGCGGCTAAAGGGGTGATCAGTGCCGCAATAACTGCACAAGTTGCCGCATCAGGCCCAACGATTAATTGCTTAGAGGTCCCAAATAATGCATATACCATCATAGGTAATACACAGGAGTACAAGCCTACTACGGCATTAACTCCGGTGAGTTGTGCATAAGCTATAGCAACCGGTAATGCAACGGCTGCAACCGATAATGCCGCTTTAACATCATCAGCAAACCAACTTCTTTCATAGTTAAATAAGGTGTTTAAACCTGGCATAAAATCATACAAACGTGACAACACAATAGCTCCCTTATTTAGTGCTCAGCGATGCTATGCGTTTTGCTAATGGCGGATGACTCGAAAAGAGTGCGCTCATTTTACTTGAGCTAATGGCAAAAGCTGACATTTCGGTCGGTAGCTGGGGCAAGTTTTGTAGTTGTTCTAGTTTACTGAGTGCGGCAATCATATTTTGTCGGCCCGCAAGGCTTGCACCACCTTCATCTGCTCTAAATTCTCGATAGCGAGAAAACCACATCATTATCATAGTCGCTAATAAGCCCAATACGAGTTGAGAAACTAATGAGACAATCCAAAAGGCAGGTCCGTGACCACTTTTTACGTTAAATACATTGCGGTCAACCACATGACCGATAATGCGTGATAAGAACACCACGAAGGTATTTAAAACCCCTTGCAGAAGTGTCATTGTTACCATATCGCCATTGGCGACGTGGCTTATTTCATGAGCAAGAACCGCTTCTACCTCATTTTGACTCATGTGACTTAATAAGCCGGTGCTTACCGCGACTAAGGCATTATTTCTACTCCAACCCGTTGCAAAAGCGTTCGGTGAAGGATGATTAAAAATACCGACTTCAGGCATGCCAATATTGGCTTTTAGGGCTTGTTCTTGTACTGTTTTGAGTAGCCAGCGCTCGGTTTGATTATTCGGCGTCACGATAACCTCGACGCCCATACTTCTTTTCGCCATAAACTTAGAAATAAACAAGGAGATAAACGAACCACTAAAGCCAATAACCGTGGCATAAATGAGTAATGATTGAAAATTAAGGTCGACGCCATTTTCTGCCAACAAGCCTTCAATACCAAATAAGCTAAAGGTAATACTCAAAATCATCATAATGGCAATGTTAGTGGCCAAAAATAGTAAGATTCTCATTTTTTATCTCTTCATTTTGCAATAATAATGCCTTTATAGACAAGGCTGTTAGTCAAATAGTCACAAAGTAATTTAATCAAATAGTGGGCAAGTAATCAAAGTATATTTATTGATAATAGGCGAAGTGTTAAAAATTTATTCGGGTGTTTTATTTAGACTGAAAATAAGCGATGTGCTGACTGGTTTTAGGTTTTACTCTGTCTGCATTATCAATGATTTTTTTGTGTTTACGGTTAATGTGACTTTATTTTACTTTCACGAGTCTAGATAGAGGTGGAAAATTATGATCACAATATTAAGAATACAAAACATTTAAAGGAAAGATATGAAAGCTCTAATTTTACTGATTGCTATTGTCATGGTTGCTCCTGTTCACGCAACGCAAAATATATTCAACGTGCTAGTGCAAGATACAAACTTAGTCAAAGATATTCGCGCTGAGGAAGAAAATATTTGGATTAAACTGGCAGCCGCTAATCTTGCTGATGAAATAATTATACGAATTTCAAGTAAAGATAAAGATTTATATCGTCCATGGTTTAATGGCAGTGTTGATCTTCAATCAAAAGGTTTTCGTGGTAACGATATCTGGTCTGATAGACTTCAGACCCAAGCTAACTTCGTAGAGTATTGGCACAAAGGTCGGTTAGTTCTTCATCTTCAGCGCAAGTAATGACATTTTTTGAATAGAGAGTCATCATTTTTTTAGTCTGTAATTTAGTGGCAGGCTAAATGCTGTTTCAGCGGATTCTTTAGTTTCAACCCAATCAACGGCGTAATTATCCATCAATAGACATTGAACTAAACCATCACCGATGATCTTGTCATCTTCGACGATTAATATGCGCATTTATTACTCCGCTTACTACAAAACTATCTATGATAAAATGTTAACCTTAAGGTCATATTAAGGCCTTTGCTTTATTGATCATTGATTATTGACTATTATTAATGTTATTCAACGTTACTCAACACTCGGTGATATTTTTTCTACTGAGGCGAGATAACTAAATTCTGGATCGACCAACATTTCACCTTTCATCGCTTCACGTCCCAATAGCATCAAGTGGTTCATGCTTGACCGGTCGGTTAATGACAGTCTTACTGTCCATGTTAATTCGCCCATTACCGCCAACGTATTGATGATATAGCGACGTTCTTTTTCTCCGTTAGACGATTTTATACGTTTTCTATCGACTATCTTTGCCGAACATTTAATCGTTTTAGTGACATCGTGAGAATCAGGATGAAATTCAAAGTCCAACATGCCAGTGACTTTATTTTCAGAAATATGGTCAACATGGAGCGATGAAGTTTGCGCGCCAGTATCAATGCGGGTTGCAACCTCAAATAGCTCTAATTCGGGTAAATCAATAGTTTCTCTAGCACCGACAAGTATTTTTTCTTTCATATTATCCATTTCATTATGTTGTTGTAGCAGACAAAATTATATTTTACGGCACAAGTGCTAAAACAATAGCATATCATTGTTATTAAGAAATACTACGCCAAAAAGATGTTGCCGTTGTCAGCAATAATGACAGCTCTTATTGTTATAAGCGCCATAACTGTTCGATAAGCATAGCTTTTTTATTACTAAAGTAAAGTAGGGTGGCTTGATTTTCCACCCATTTAAGGAGTGTTTTTCTGGGGGTATATCATCAAATTTGTTTGAAATTAGAAGGAAATAGGTCTTCTCTTCGCCGGCAAAGATGATGGTTCAATTGCTTGCTCTGCAGAAACAAAGGTTTCTTTAGTGTTTGATTTACTCTTTTTAAGCGAGCTTTTAGTTCCAGCTCCACTGGGCTGTGCAGTCGTTGATGACTTTTGTTTTGGAGTATGGGCAACTTCAAAAATTTCGCCATCAAATTCAACGGTATCGCCATGACGAATTTTCTTTCGTTTTTGAAACTCAACTTCATTGTTAACTAGAACATAACCTTCGCTGATCACTATTTTGGCTTCGCCACCACCACCGACCATATTGGCAATTTTTAGTAATTTACAAAGCTCGATTGGTTCAACCGAAATATTAATAATAGGGTGTGCAGACATGTAACGTTAGCCTAGTGATATTAAATTTAATGGCAACAATTATAACATAAAGAAGTGTGACAAGGATAAGGTATAGATTATTTAGTCGTAAATTATATTATCGCACTTCGTCAATTAAAACAGGTCTTTTTAAAGCTCACTTAATATATAGCCTTGATAATTTAAATGCTTGGGTTAATGGTTAAGCTGACTTTCGGCTGATAAAGTTTCTGTATCTAGCTTTTTTAGCGGCAGTTAGTCGACCGCTTTGACAAACTGATCAAACTTTATGGCCATTATTAGCCACAGCAAGGTTTACTTGGCTGAGGAATAAGTTGATGCTTTTTAAATGTTTTATACAATGCTAAAGTTTATAATTATGCCATAATCAAATTTACGGCGAACAGGGTAAATAACTTTTATTACTTGTTAAGAAAACATGAAAAGTTGCAGAACAACACTATGCATCCTTCTATTATTAGTGGTGTATCGCATTATTTTTTTCTTTACCCGGACACAGAGGCTAATTTGAATAAACTTGAAAAAAGTCAATTAAGTCAATTAGTAAAACGCTTGTACAGGTGCGTGTTTGTCAAAGATGCTCAAGATGATAGCGTTCATACCATGGCTCTTTCGTTATGAGTATTTCACTTGTTGTTGCTGATGACCATGTGCTTATGCGCCAAGCATTAGTAAACTATTTAAAGGCAGGTAACGAGTTTACTATCTTGGCTGAATGTAAAGATGGAATAGAATTAATCAGTCAAACCTTAAAAACCGATCCTGATGTTGTGGTGATGGATATTTCTATGCCAAATATGAGCGGACTGGTGGCAATTGACAAACTATTGTCGCAACGGCCAACGACAAAAATATTAGTTTTATCCATGCACGACGAACTTGAGTATATTTTAGCGATGCAAAAAGCGGGTGCTAAAGGTTATATCCTCAAAGAGTCGTCCTCAGATCTTCTTATTCATGCGATTAAAGATGTTTATAACGGTAAAACCTTCTTTCCAAACTTATCTGCCAATAATTGTCAGCCGGCGTCCAACCCATTAGAAGTATTAACTCGGCGAGAAAGAGAAGTGTTTTTCTCAGTAATTGCCGGAAATACCAGTAAGAAAATAGCAGAATTACTCAATATGAGTGTAAAAACGGTGGAAAATCATCGCACCAAAATATATAAAAAGCTGCAGGTTGGCAGTGTGGCAGAACTACTAAGAATGGCTAATAAAGCAGGTCTTCTTGAATAGCGTTTATTTTATCTCATTTGAACTTTGCTAGAGACAAAAAAACGCCCTACAAGGAGGGCGTTTAATGAACGTAAATGTTATACGTACTCTGCTCTACATTTAGCTGTTATTACTCTGCGTTCGAACTTGTCCCTGAGACAAAGTAATTTTTATCTATTTAATTAGCGATAATCGCATAGCTAGCTCGAGTTACACCGTCTTCTGGATTAAATGTAGCAACCATTGTCGGTTGTAAATAAAATTGACCTTGCTCAAGGTTATAGCGAACACCTAACAGACCTTCGTTCAAAGCAATTTGCACATAACCGCGCATATCGCCAGCAATATCACTTTGGTCAGCAATCACGATTGATTCACCATGGTAATTAACCGTGATTTCATGCGCCTCGCTCAAGTCTACTGCCTCTTGATTTTTACCAATAACTTGCACGAGATTGTAAGCTAGCTCTGCACGAGTCAACGCTGATTCTCCGTGGAAGTCGCCATTATTATCAACCGTCATCACGGGACCAAATTGTTGTTTAGCATCTTTCAATACAGCAGCTTACATAGCAACTGATTCAGCAAAAAAGATGAAATAGGGGGTCCCCTAAGATTTGATAAATAACTGCTTAATTAGCAAACCTATACAGTGAATCATTTTAGAAAAAAAATATCAGTGAGTTGATCGTATTAGCGATTTTAATTTAGCTAATAGTTCTGTAGATAGGGGGAACCCCCTATTTACTCAGCCCCCCTTAACTCGATAGAGTGCTTGAGTGAATTATATACACCCCTTAACAATAACTAGAACGAGTGAAATAATGAAAAAATTTACCTTAAGTGCAATAGCAGCAGCAACCATGGCATTAACTATGCCGTCTCAAGTTTTCGCTAACGCTGCCATTGGCGAGCAGTTAGCTGAGTTTTTACCGACTATGGTTGGTACTCAAACGGTTATGGCCGTAGTAACTTATAACCAATTAGAGTCGGTATCAACAACTCAACTAGAGCATCTTTCTGGACTAGGTATTAGTCAGGCTGTTCAGTTTGCTTCGGTTCCTGTTATTGGCGTAGTCGCTAACTTAGATCAAATTAAAGCCATTGCTCAACGTAGCGATGTGCGCTCGGTATGGTTAAATCGTGAACTTGAATACTTTAATTCTGATGCTCGTCAGATCACGGGGGTTGATGCGGTACAAGGTGAAGCGTTTTTAGCACAAAATGACATTGAATATACCGGTAAAGGCGTAACTGTAATGGTTAACGACTCGGGTATTGATGCTACCCATCAGGATTTATTCTTTGGCGATAAAGTGATTGATAACGTGCAAGGTCTAACGCATGCAAGTTTATTAAGCATAACGGGTGTAACCGAAGGTCTAATACTTAAGAACCAACCTAACACAGATACTAATTCAGGCCACGGTACCCATTGTGCTGGCACTATTGCTGGATATGGTACTATGTCAGATGGCCTTTACCCAGGCGCAGCGCCAGATGCTAAGCTAGTAGGCTATGGCTCAGGTGGTGTTATTCTTATTCTTGATACTATAGGCGCTTATGACTATGCCATTACTAAAGGTGATAGTTACGAAAATCCATTGCGCGTAATGAGTAACTCATGGGGTTCAAGTGGTAAGTTCGACCCGACTGGCCCAGTTTCTCTAGCTTCATATAAAGCCCATAAAATGGGAATATTATCTGTATTTGCAGCAGGTAACTCCGGCTCAGGTGAAGATACGCACAACCCTTATGCACAAATTCCTTGGGGCATGTCTATTGGCGCAGGAGAAAAAGATGGCACACTAGCTGGTTTCTCTTCACGTGGTTATAAGTATGAATCTGGCGAGTTCGATATGCCAGATGGTACAAAATGGACCTACAATAATGAAATTACTATCGTAGCTCCTGGTGTAGACGTTATTTCTACTCGTGCAGTTACTAATGCCGGCGCAAATGGTGGTGAAGCTGATGTAGACGCGATGGACCCTACTCATTTACCTTTCTATACCATGATATCAGGTACGTCGATGGCAACGCCTCATGTTGCTGGTATTGTTGCACTAATGTTAGAAGCTAATCCTGACTTAGATAACATGGCCATCAAAAAATTGTTACAAGAATCTGCGACTAATATGCCAGGTTACGAGCGCTTTGAAGTCGGTGCTGGATTTGTAAACGCCCGTGCAGCAGTAGCCGCAGCCAAAAACTATGATATGAACCACAGTGTCACGGTTAATAACCTACGCGGTAAAGTTTTCAATGCTAATACGCTAGTTGAAATTAGCGAAAAAAGCCCTGAAGGTTCTATCTGGTCAACACCCAATGGCGTCACAGAGCCACTAGGACTGCAAAACTCATTTGAATTTCAGGTTCACAGTGAAGCATTGTGGGTTAAGGGCTCTGCGAGCTCATTGGCTAATACGGCTAAATTAGTTTTAATTGACCCCGATGGCACTGAATACTTTGGTAACTTAACTTTACCTGTGCTTGGAACTGATATGCGTGTTACGGCACCTGCAATGGCAGGTACGTGGACGGTTCGAGTTGACGGACTAACCTCTTTGTCTGGCGTAAATCCAGATCCACTTAATCTAACTAATGGTCCAATGGCTCCTGAGAATTTCGACGTTAAAATAAATTTTGAAGACTTAATTGGCTTTGAAGGGGTAAACGATATAGCCGCTCATCGTTATGAAAATGCGATAAAATATGCAGTAAGCAAAAGACTAATGGATGGCTTGAATAACGGTGATTTCAACCCTGATGCAAAGTTAAAACGTAAAGACTTAGCTAAGTACCTAGTCATGGGCGGCGCTGTTCGTCAATACCGTGAATTAGACAACGAGCCAAAGCCAGAACTTAATTCAGTACATAGTGGTTACCAAGCGTTTATTGAATCGGTATCGGTTAACGGTGGCGCATTGAAAGATAGCTTGCGTGAACAGCAGCCAGTTATGCTTAATAAAAGTGGTGAGTTTGCACATAACGGTCGTGTATCTAAAGTAGACCTAGCTTACAGCTTAGTTCAAATTCTAGGACTAGAATCAATGGCTAAAGCGTTTGATCCTGAGAAAGATGAAATTACGGTTGACTACAATGGTCAGACTATTGTGCTAGCAGATCAAGACAGCATTGCCGACGATATGAAAGGTTATGTGCAACTTGCCATACAGCTTTCATTATTGAATGTTCACTTTGATGTTACTCAAGGTACTTACGACTTAACGCCACAGTTGAACGCTAGCTTTGGTGGAAATTATAAAGTCACTCGTGCAGAATATGCTTTAACTGCCGGTCGTCTTTTTGGTCAATACTTTCAGTAAGCTCTTTGGTCAATACTTTGAGTAATTACTTTCGGTAACTAGTACCGCATATTAATCAGGAGGCCATTTGGCCTCCTTTTTTTTACCTGTTAGCTACCCTTGCCACTCACACTGTTAATCATAGTTTCTGCTTTTTTCAGTATAGTTTTGATAAGCTAATGCTATGTTAAGCGATATCATTGACAAATTTTCCAAGTGATCTCTTGTTTGTTCTCTGCAGAGGTTGGTGAGCTGGTTCTATTTTTCTCGTTAGGTATTGCCTTGCAGTGATAGTCGAATTAATAGTTGGCAATTTGCAATTTGCAATTTGCAGTTAATAGTTATTAGGTATTAGGTATTAGGTATTAGCGGTATAGCTATCGCATTGGAATACTGGTTGCTGGAGTGGGCTAATATTATCTTCCCAGAGACCTGTTTATGCCAGGGCGTTGTTGTTAATATCTACTCTTTTGTCACTGCTGCGAGAAAAAATTAAATAAGATGTCAGGCTAAAGTTAAAGACGCTAAACTACTTTCGTTGTTTAATAGTGCGGTGACATCAGTCTTTGCACAGTATAGACCGACAGTATTGTCGTGAGTGATTATTTATACGCTTTAACATGTGTTTTTGCTGCAGCAACAGCGGCTCTTATATCAATATAGCCGGCACCAACTTCCCACGCTTGGTATCCAAGCATCTGAGTTGCAGACTTTGCTATTAATTGTTTGATTTCCTCGATACTTAATAATGGATTAGCTTCCATCATGAGAGCGGCAACACCCGCCGTATATGATGTTGCTATTGAAGTACCAGATAATCGGCTATAAAAAGGGGTATAGGCGGAGTCAAAAAGAAAATCATCATCTGCGCTGTAAGCAAGGCCATTATTCGATGATCGGGTTGAGACCATGTAGTGACCGGGGGCGACAACCGTGACTTGGTTATTATAAGTCCATTCTTGCTTATCTGGCATGGTAAAGCTGCCAGTTTTATAAGATAAATCACGAGAAGAAAAATCAACTAAGTGACCATGACTATTACCGGCACCGACTGATATTACCCAAGGGAGTTGAGCATAAGGGTTATGACTACTTTTACCAGCCCCTGAATTTCCGGCAGAAAATATTGACAATATCCCCAAGGTATAAGCTTTATATGAGGCTAAACCAATTGGGCTGTTCGCATCAAAGTTTCCGGTTGAGCCCCAAGCATTACTGATAATACGCAATGGACTTTGATAATCGTAGCGGTGATTAATCGCATAATCATAGCCACTAACCGCATCTAAAATAGTTAAATCAGCACCTGAGCCGTAACCGACTAGTTTGGCGTCGGGAGCGACACCTTTATATTTACCATCAGACATGGCCCCAGAGCCTGCAATAATGCCAGCACAATGGGTACCGTGGTCTGTGTTTACATCAGTATTATATTGACCTCGACTGATAAAGGTCTCGGTTGTGCTCATTTTAGCCAAAGCTGATGATTGTATGGCCGCCTCGACATTATCAATGACTACGTCGCCAAAAAATAGATCTTGATGCGTGGCATCAATCCCTGAGTCATTGACCATAATGGTGACACCCTTACCACTATAATCGGTATCACCATTAATATTAACAAAGTCTGTTCCTTGAATTTTATTAACACCGGAATTTTGTCGTGAATTAGCTATAAAATAGCTTAATTTTCGGTTTAACCATATTGAACGGACGTCGTCGCGCGCGGCGATCGCTTTGATTTGTGCAGCATTAGCGACCACGCCTATTACAGGCAGTGCAGAAAACTTAACGCCTTTATTAATTCCTAAAGCTACTAGCGCCTGTATTTGAGTAACCGAGAGTGGCTGCATTTGTTGAAAGGTTATTACCGCGAGGATTGTTTCTTTGCCAGTCATCGTAGGAAGGGTTTGTGCGAGTTGCTCGCCAATAGTACTTTCAGCCAATGCTTTTATAGGCATTGTTAATGCTAAAGAGGCTATAAGCCATGCACTTAAAGTTAATTTACTCATGATAACCAAACTCCGTTTGTTAAATCATTGCAATTATTTCTATCACAGCTAGTTTCCCAATAAACAGGCAGCCTGAAAATAGGGGGTTACCCTAAGTGTATTTAGGTAAATATGCTGTGAGTTTATTAGTGGGTGTGGTTTAAATAAAAGGGGGTTTGCTGACTTTGAATGTTTTAACTAATTGAAATTGTAGTTTTATAGTAGTGGGTTGGCAGGCAGTAGCAACAATAAAAAGAGCAGGAATTGTGATTGATTTAAACTATGTAGTAGCAGAGAGAAAGATATGAAAAAGAGTCTTCAAGATAAATGATTTAAAATTTAATATATTAATTAAAATTATTATCAGTTATTTAATTTTTAAGTAGATGATGTAAGAATGAGGAAAAAGATGGTGGACGATACTGGGCTTGAACCAGTGACCCCCGCCTTGTAAGGGCGGTGCTCTCCCAACTGAGCTAATCGTCCATATAGATTATCTAAAGAAAATTCTATAGGGTGTAATTATGGTGGGCGATACTGGGCTTGAACCAGTGACCCCCGCCTTGTAAGGGCGGTGCTCTCCCAACTGAGCTAATCGCCCATAATTACTTTATTCTTGAGACTTAAGATTGGTGGGCGATACTGGGCTTGAACCAGTGACCCCCGCCTTGTAAGGGCGGTGCTCTCCCAACTGAGCTAATCGCCCAATCTTAAATTTCCTGAATCGTTAACGGTCTAATTAATTAAACACTGTCTGCGTTTCAGTGGGGCGTATTATAGGGAGATGAGAAAAGCTGTCAACATAAAACAAAGATTTTTCTGCTTTTTTTTCAGTTTTATTGATATATTTAATTTTCTTGCTGTAAAATTAAACAGCTTGCTTGTTTTATCCTCGCTGGAGATTTTCTTTTCTTTGTTTCTTTCAGCAAATGATGTTTTCCTTAGCTATGCCTGATAAAATATCGACAATTTTTATCGTACCAATTGTAGACTTTAAGCCTTGTCTTTTAACATAGCCTTTAAGTCTTAAACTTTATAGTGAGATTTTTATGAGCTTAACAACTCGATTTGCGCCAAGTCCGACCGGTTATTTACACGTTGGTGGGGCACGTACTGCCCTTTATAGTTGGTTATATGCCAAGAAAAATGGCGGTGATTTCGTTTTACGTATCGAAGACACTGATTTAGAACGTTCAAGCCAAGCATCCGTTGATGCCATTATGGACGGTATGAATTGGTTGAATCTTGAATGGACACATGGTCCGTATTTCCAAACCCAACGTTTCGACCGTTATAAAGAAGTTATTGAGCAGTTACTTGCCTCTGGCAATGCTTATCGCTGTTATAGCACCAGTGAAGAAGTTGAAGCAATGCGTGAACAGGCTCGTGAAACTGGCGCGAAAGAAAAATATAACGGTTTGTGGCGCGACCGCACCGACTATCCTGCTGATAAGCCTTATGTGATTCGTTTTAAAAACCCACTTGATGGCGAAGTTGTTATCAAAGATATGGTTAAAGGCGATATAACGATAGCTAATGAAGAGTTAGATGATTTAATTCTTGCGCGTAGCGATGGCACACCCACTTATAACTTAACGGTTGTTGTTGATGATTGGGATATGAAAATTACCCATGTTGTACGTGGTGATGATCATATTAGTAATACGCCAAAACAAATTAATATTTTACTCGCTTTAGGGGCAACACTCCCAGAGTATGCCCACATCCCAATGATTTTAGGTGATGACGGTAAGCGATTATCAAAACGTCATGGTGCTGTCGGTGTTATGCAATACCGCGATGATGGTTATTTACCTGAAGCCTTATTAAACTACTTAGTGCGCTTAGGTTGGTCTCATGGCGATAAAGAAATATTTTCTCGTGAAGAAATGATTGAACTGTTTGATTTAAAAGACTGTAACCGTGCTGCTTCAGGTTTTAATACTGATAAATTAATTTGGGTCAACCAACATTATATGAAAACTATGGAGCCAAGTTATGTTGCAACACATTTAGCCTGGCACATGAATGAGCAAGGTATCAATATTGAAAATGGTCCAGCACTTGAAGAAATCGTTAAAATTCAAGCCGACCGAGTAAAAACTTTAAAAGAGATGGCACAAATTTCTCGCTACTTTTACGAAGACTTTAGCGAACTAGAAGCATCAGCGGTTAAGAAACATTTACGCCCTGTTGTTAAAGAGCCTCTTATATTGGTTAAAGCTAAACTTGCAGCATTAAGCGAATGGTCACCTGAACTTATTCATGCGGCAATTAATGATACGGCAACAGAGCTTGAAGTCGGTATGGGCAAAGTGGGTATGCCATTGCGTGTTGCGGCGACTGGTGGTGGTAATTCACCTTCTTTAGATGTTACTTTGGCTTTATTGGATAAAGATAAAGTACTTGCTCGTATTGATCACGCTATTGAAGTGGTTGAAGCAAGAATAGCGAACAGCTAATTAAATAAAGTTTTATGTTAACAAGATATAAGGTCGTTGATGGTTAGCTGTCAACGGCCTTATTGTATTGAAAAAGACGAGATTAAAGATGAACCAAAGCGAACTATTAAATAGATTAAAAGCCTTTGAACATAAAGAGGTTTTTTTTGGTCCACAGGGTTTTAGCGTTATTACTAAAATGGCGACATTAAATAAAGCCCAGATTGGCTATGCGGTTGATAAAAAAGGCGCTAGTTTAGTTAATAACGATAACGATAACGATATCGGCAATTGGCAAAGTTCATGGCTTGTTATCGCCACAGATACCGAATTAGGTGACCCGTATTTTATTGACTTGGCCGATGAACATTTAGCGGTTTATACCGCGATTGCTGAAGAAGAAAATCAATGGCAAGCAACCCTAGTGAGTGCATCTTTGGTTGGTTTTGAACAGTGCTTAACGGCGATATATCAACAGTGTCAGCAAAAATCTGCCATGTACCTTCCCGATGAAAGCTGTATTTTTGATCTCGAGGTATTAGAAACCTTTGGTAAACAACTAGTTGAATTTTCGCAAACCAATGATTTTTGGCAACACTTTTTTGTTGGTTATGTTGATTGGCTTCGCGACGAACATGTTTAATAGCGCCATAAGATGAATAAGTCTGTGGTACTTTTTTAAGTTTTTCATTTTTTTAACACCCTGATAAAATACTATACGTCATTCTTGTCGTTAGCAGGGTATAATAACAACGTTTTTATTGGTTCTTTTTTGGAGTGTAGTTTGCAGTTTACAGATTTTGGTTTAGACAGTCGTTTAATGTCAACGGTTGAGCATTTAGGTTTTTTAGAGCCGACAGAAATTCAGCAGCAAGCTATTCCTGCTGCTATGGCCGGGCATGATTTAATTGCCTCATCAAAAACTGGCTCAGGTAAAACCTTAGCGTTTATTATTCCTGCGATGCAACGCTTAATTCGAAATAGGGCTTTGTCTAAACGTGATCCTCGTGTTCTTATTCTTATGCCAACACGAGAATTAGCCAAACAAGTTTTTACTCAACTACGTTTATTTACCACCGGTTCACAGTTTAAAGCTGTGCTTATTTTGGGTGGTGAAAACTTTAATGATCAAGTAAAAACACTGCACAAAGACCCTCACTTTATTGTTGCGACACCAGGTCGATTGTCTGACCATTTATCGCAAGGGCATTTCTATTTAAAGGGCTTAGAGCTCCTTATTCTTGATGAAGCCGATCGGATGTTAGATTTAGGCTTTTCAAAACAATTAAAACAAATTAATAGCGCTGCCGATCATCGTAAGCGTCAAACACTGATGTTTTCTGCAACACTCGATCACGCACAAGTCAATGAGTTCGCACTAGCGTTATTAAAAAAACCAAAACGAATTGCCATAGGCTCTGCACATACCGAGCATAAAGATATTACTAAACGCTTTTACCTATGCGATAACTTAGACCATAAACAAGACTTGCTTGAACACTTTTTGAAAACTGAAAGCTATCAACAAGTGATTATTTTCACTGCAACACGAAGTGATACCGACAGATTATCAAAGCTGCTCAGTGAGCAGAGCTTAAGTACGGTCGCCTTAAGTGGTGAGCTTAATCAAGGTCAGCGTAATCAAATAATGGATGGCTTTAGTAAGGGACAACAAAAGATATTGATCACGACTGATTTAGCGTCTCGAGGTTTAGATTTAGTTAACGTATCGCACGTCTTTAACTTTGATATGCCAAAGCACACTGAAGAATTTGTGCATCGTATTGGCCGGACAGGTCGAGCGGGTAGCACCGGTGATGCGATTTCCTTTGTTGGTCCTAAAGACTGGATTAGTTTTAAAAATGTTGAAGGTTTTTTACAGCAAACCTTTAACTTTGATGTTGTTGATAGCTTAAAAGCTACATTCAAGGGCATAAAACCTAAAAAGCCAAAAGTGGCTGCTAAGTCAAAATCTTCAACAAAAACTAACGAAAAGCCGCAAAGATCTCAGCCTAAAAAAGTCATTAAAAGAGTCTTTGTTGCTCAAGATGTTGGTGAGTTACCTGTGTTGCGTAAAAAGACGGTAACGCCCGTTAGTGAAATAGACAGCGATTCTGAAATCGATTAACCGTCTCGAGTATAAGGTATTAATAAAATGAAATTTTTCTTTTTTATTTGTAGTTTTTTACTTTGTTTAAACGCACAAGCTCAGCATGGCAAACAGCAGCAAGTTATCACGTTGAGTATTGCAGCCCCTGAAATTCGCCCTTTTATTTATAGCAATGAAAAGGGTGAAAACAAGGGCTTGTTAATTGAGACGATGAATAAACTCAATGCCAGTGGAAAATTTAAAATATCAGTTACCATCATGCCTTGGGCAAGAGCATTAAAAGCGGTTGAGCAGGGAATGTTTGATGCATTAATGCCGACGGTTTATACACCAGAACGCAGCTTGTTTTTGAGCTTTCCTAAAAGTCCTTTGATTAATTTTTATGGCTCTGAAATATTCAAAAGAGCAGATGATAATTTTGTTTATCAAGGCATTCCATTAATTGATAAAAGTAAAATACTTGTCAAAGTTCGTTCAACCAATGTTGATAGCCACTTAGAAAAAGCCTTTAAAGATGCCTCTATAACGTTTGTTGAAGCGACTCGCCTAGAAGATGCCTTTAATATGCTTATTTACGGTCGCGTTGATTTATTGGTGGCCGATAGTGCCATAGCAAATACAACCATCGATAATATGGCGGTTAATGGACAAGTCGAAGGGTTCTCGTTGTCTGATCAAGTTGACTCTTCTTTTCTTGCCTTTTCAAAAAAATATTCAATGTCTCACGATATCAATGAAGTGATGAAAGAAATTAATATGATTAATGATGCCGATAGTTATCACCTTTCGAGTAAAAATTAGTGAATGCTTAGGATGAGTTCAACAACAGACGCTGAAAAAATTAAAAATATTGTTCAAGGTGTTAAAGCCGAAGAACAGCGCTTACGCAAAAAATATGTGTTTTTAGCTAAGCAAGACAGTATTGGTTTACTCATTCTTTTACTGTCACTTACTGGCATGATCACCAGTGGCTTATTATATTACTATGCCTTTATTCCTGCCTGGGTTTGTATCATGTTAGCGGCAATTTTTGCCTCTATCTCTCATGAGTTAGAGCATGACTTAATTCATAAACTTTACTTTCGTCAGCAACCTATTATACATAATCTTATGATGGCCACTGTTTGGTTAATGCGCCCAAGTACTATCAACCCTTGGTATCGTCGCAAAATTCATTTACTGCACCATAAAACCTCAGGCACAAAACAAGATTTAGAAGAACGATTGGTCGGCAATGGTATTGCTAATATACTTGTTCGCTATATCGTGATGTTTGATGGTTTATTCGGGCTAATTTTACAAAGAAAGCACTTGAATAGAGAAGTGAAAGCCTTTAATTTTTTGAGTGTTTTTAATGGCGGATTCCCATTGACGATACTTTATTATATCTTCGGTTACGGCTTTATATTGTTTCACAGTGTAGATTTTTTTATTGCCAGCGATTTTATCTATCCGCCATGGTTACAAACCTTTTCAGCGTTGAGCAATCTGTTGATGGTGATTATTATTGCGCCTAACTTTTTACGCTCAGCCTGTTTAAATTTAGTGACTTCTTATTTGCACTACTATGGTGGCGTTAATAATGTACTGCAGCAAACGCAAGTCTTTAAAGGTTTGGTTATTTGGCCACTTAACCTCTTTACCTTTAACTTTGCTGGTACACATGCCATTCATCACTTTGTTGTGCAACAACCGTTTTATTTGCGTCAAATGTTAGCAAGTACCGCACATAAGGTGATGAAAGAAAATGGTGTTAGATTTAATGATGTTAGTACATTTTCAAATGCAAATAGATATCGCACTTTGTAAGGTAGGGCAGTAGCGACAAAACTTTAGTTATCTTATTGCTTGTTAATTATCAACTGATCATAAAAGGCTGATAAGCTTGCTAAGTGGCGCTGCTTAATTTAGCTGCGCCATATATTTTAGCTTAAGGCTAATTATTCAGCAATAAGCTGCGCTAATGTAAAGCTAGTCTCAGCCTGTCCTAAGGTTGCCTTCATAAAAGGAAGTATCTCTTCGAGCTGCTTTTTTAACTGCCAAGGAGGATTAACAATAAATAAGCCGGTACCTGTCATACCATATTCATCACTGTCGGCTTGTAAACAAAATTCAACTTGTAATAAATTTTTCACTTCACTACGGGTAAAGTCTTTTTCCATAGCATGAATACGCTCACGGGTAACCAGAGGATACCAAAGAATATAAGTCCCGGAATTGAATTTTTTATAGGCTTTTACGATAGTCTTAACCGCTTTAGCGTAATCTTCTTTTAACTCATAGGGTGGATCGATAAGCACGACACCCCGGCGACTTGGTGGCGGTACTAACCCCAAGACACCTTGATAACCATCAGACTGTTTTACATGTGATTTTTTCCAGCGTGTGCAGAATTCTGTTAAATGTTGAATATCGGTAGGGTGTAACTCAAAGAGATGAGTACTGTCTTGGCGGCGCATCAGTTGCTTAGCAACACCAGGCGAGCCAGGATAAATTTCTAGCTCACTATTTTCAGTGTTTAAGCGCTGAATTAGCTCAACATAGGGTGTTAATGCTTCAGGAAAATTCTCATCAGTTAAGGCGGCAATAATTTTGGCGATACCACCTTTGTATTCAGCTGTTTTTTGAGCGTATTCATCTTTTAGTGAATACATGCCAGCACCCGAGTGGCTATCGATATAGGTAAAGCCTTTATCTTTACGCACCATATATTCTAGTACGAGCGTTAAAACCGAATGTTTTAAAACATCAGCGAAGTTTCCTGCGTGAAAAGCATGACGATAACTGAGCAAAAGGATTTCCTTAAAATATAAAATAGGGCAGTGAAAATAATAGATAAAACACCTAAATAAGGGGTGTTTTATCTATTGATAGAACGGGTGGGATTTATGCTTGGCTTGCTAAGTACTCATCATAAGTACCAGCAAAATCGATGTAACCATCTTTGGTTAATTCAATAATACGCGTAGCTAAACTCGAAACAAACTCACGGTCATGGCTAACAAACACTAAGGTACCTTCGTAGTTCTCTAATGCCATATTAAGTGACTCAATAGACTCCATATCCATATGGTTGGTCGGTTCGTCCATCACAAGAATATTAGGCAGTTGCATCATCAGTTTACCAAAAAGCATTCTGCCTTTTTCGCCCCCTGATAATATTTTAACTGATTTTAGAATATCGTCAGCTGAAAATAATAAACGCCCCAAATAACCACGAACGGCTTGTTCGTCGTCGGTAGGCTGACGCCATTGGCTCATCCAGTCAAACAAGGTCATGTCATGCTCAAATTCAAACTCATGGTCTTGTGCGTAATAACCAATATTTGAATTTTCAGACCAAGTAAAATCACCAGAAGTTGCTTCGTAGCCGACTTCATTTAATAAAGTGCGTAAAAAGGTGGTTTTACCTATGCCGTTTTCGCCGATCACCGCAATACGTTCACCGACTTCAGCCAAAAGAGAAATATCTTTTAGTACATGAGCATCATTAAATTTCTTGTTTAATTTTTCTATCACTAAGGCATTACGAAATAATTTTTTCTCTTGCTCAAAGCGAATAAAGGGGTTGGTACGGCTTGAAGGTTTAACTTCTTCTAGTTGGATCTTGTCGATACGTTTTGCACGAGAAGTCGCTTGTTTAGCTTTTGAAGCATTAGCAGAAAAACGAGCAACGAAAGCTTGTAGCTCACCTATTTGCGCTTTTTTCTTAGCATTGTCAGCAAGTAAGTTAGCTCGTGCTTGTGTTGCTGCCAGCATGTATTCGTCATAGTTACCTGAGAAAACTCTAAGTTCTCCGTAATCTAAATCGGCCATGTGGGTACAAACACTGTTTAAAAAATGTCTATCATGCGAAATGATGATCATGGTTGAATCACGGGCATTCAAGGTTTCTTCAAGCCATTGAATAGTATGAATATCCAGGTTGTTGGTTGGCTCATCAAGTAATAAAATATCAGGATCTGAGAATAGCGCTTGTGCTAACAATATACGCAGTTTAAAACCTGGGGCTATTTCGCTCATTAAACCATAATGTTGGTTAACAGCAATTCCTACGCCCATTAATAGTTCGCCGGCACGTGCTTCGGCACTGTAACCGTCCATCTCAGCATATTCTGATTCTAAATCGCCTACTTTCATGCCATCGGCTTCACTCATTTCTGGTAAAGCATAAATACGGTCACGTTCTTCTTTTACCGCCCATAATTCAGTATGTCCCATAATAACGGTATCAATAACACTGAAGTGCTCAAAGGCAAATTGGTCCTGGCTTAATTTACCCAAACGTTCGTTAGGGTCTAAGCTTACATTGCCTGAGGTCTGCTCTAGGTCACCACCTAAGATTTTTATGAGTGTTGATTTACCACAACCGTTGGCACCAATTAAACCGTAACGATTACCACCACCAAATTTTTGTGAAATATTTTCAAAAAGAGGTTTTGCGCCGAATTGTTGGGTAATATTATTTGCTTGTAGGATAAGCTGATTCCTTGGTTGTGCATTTAAGCTGGTAAGTCAATAGCGCGCGATTATACACAAAAAACATCGACTTCAATAGGCTAAAATTTGTCTATTTGGCTGGGGTGGATGATAAATTAATGACAAGTTGTTCAATGTTCAGTAAATTTTCTTATTTTAGTAAAAGTTGCTAAGTAGCGTGTTATCGTCTGTTGGCAAGATGTTAAGATAATATTCACTGTGTTTTACAACCGTAATTAAGCCGTTTCATTAGATGAGTCGCCACGATGTTAAAAAATAATAAGCGCCCGGTAAACGTTAATTACCCTCGTATCTGGCAAACAGTGCAGTTAATACCTTATGGCAAGGTCGCTTGCTATGGACAGGTTGCTGATCTTGCTGGCTTGCCCGGTAAAGCCAGGTTAGTCGGGAAAGCGTTAGGTAAAATCCCTGATGATGGCTGGAAAGAAAAAAGTGTTCCTTGGCACAGAGTTATTAACTCTCAAGGGAAAATATCATTTGCTGTTGAAAGTGAACTTTTCGCCAAACAAAGCGCACTGCTTCAAGAGGAGCAAGTGGTTGTTATAGGTAATCGCGTTAAGTTAACAGATTTTCAGTGGCAACCCGATTTGGCTGAATTACTCTTTAAACTCACTTATTAAATACCAAGAATTCAGGGCTATGAGTCTCGTATATAGGCATTAAAAATAAAAAAGGCGACTAATTATAGTCGCCTTTTATCATTAAAATTAGCCGTTTAGCTTAATAGAAATTAACTTTAAATTCTGCACCAAAAAAGCGCTCTTCATTAACAATAGCGGTATTGTTACTAAAGTCTACAGCGCCAATAGCGATTTGTTCATCAGTTATGTTACGAACAAATAAGGCAACTTCATACTCTTTATCATCACCGTCCCAGGTATAACCTGTACGTGCGCCACCTTCAAATAATGATTTTCCATTAAATTCTTTTGATTCATATAAAAAGAAACTAATGTCATCTCGGTAAGACCAATCCGTGTAGGCATAGAATTCACCGTCTGCAATTTCACGAGAATAACGCAAGGTAAAGTTAAAAATCCACTCTGGTGCATGTGGTAAACTATTACCGTCTACTTCGGCAAATCTATTGCCCATCTCATCAGTGTAGAAATTATCTGTAATAGTACATAATTTACAAGCAGCAACAGCTAAGTCACTGTCATTGATTTCGGTATTATTATAACTAACACTCGCCGTTAGCCAAAAATTATCGGTTAGCATAAACTCTGAGTCGATTTCAAAACCGTAACCGGTCGTTTCTTCAGCGTTAAGTAAACTCGCCGTATTGCCACCACCACCAACAGAAGTTAGCTGTTGATCATCCATGGTAAAATAAAATACCGAAGCATTAATACGACCAAAGCCGTCTAAAATATCAGATTTGATACCGGTTTCTAAAGATAAAATAGTTTCTGAGTCGGCAACAGAAATACCATTTCCAAAGGCGAATAACGAACGCCCTTGAATACTTGGCGCTCTAAACGTGTCGGCAATACGTGCATATAAGTTTATGTCATCGGTATATTTATGCGTAACACTGATATCCCAGCTAACATGTGAATCGCTTGGATTTACTTCACCTGATACGACATCAGGAAAACCTAACCATGCCAATGGAGACTTCGTTCTTTGGTTGCTATAGTCTTTGTCATCATCAGAATAACGTAAGCCAAAGGTTACTGAGGTTTTGTCGTTATAGTCATAATCAAACGAACCAAAAACAGCCCATGCAGTCGTTTCTTGCTCTTGAATAACGTAACCCGTTTGTGCGCCACTGCTAAATAAAGGATCGAAGGCAAAGCTTTCAATGGTTAAATCTTCATTAAAATAAAATGCGCCCACTTGGTAATTAAATTGGCCATCAAAGTTGCTTGATAAGCGAATTTCTTGTGTTAGTTGCTCGTGATCTGGAATAGCATCGGCTGTTTCTGAATCAAGTGCGATAATACCTGGTCCTGAAGGCTCAGCATAAACTGCGCCATAACCACCATCAACATCGGCACGAGAATAAAGCTCAGCGCTTTCATAGCCTGAAATTGACGTTAGGGTAAATTCACCTAATTCAAATTCCAACTTTAAACTGCCGCCTTCGGTTTCAACTTGTTGTGTCGCTCTTGATGCCGAGTCATGGTAAACAGTATCTCTTTCAAAGTTACTGACTAATTCGTTACTTGCAGGTTTAAACGCATTTGCATAGAAAGCAACCGGCTTGCCATCCAAGTCGCGCATGTGGTAATTAAATAATGCTGTGAAAGCGTCATCTTCATAAAGAAATTGAATACGAGCCGCTTTGTCATTGTAGCCACCTAAAACTTCTTTTTGTTCAAAACCGGGTGCTTGGTTATCTATGTAGTCATCTCTGGTTTGATTAAGTAATGAAACACGAGCAGATAATTTATCAGTTAACCCCCCACCAACAGCCGCACGCATATCGGTAGTGTTATTACTGCCGTATGAAAGTGAGCCAAAACCATCAAAATCTTGTGATGGTTTTACTGATTCAAATTTAATTAAACCGGCAGGGGTGTTACGACCAAATAGTGTCCCTTGTGGACCACGTAATACTTCTACGCGGCCAACATCAAATACTGGGAAACCTTTCAAAATTGGGTTTTCTTGCACAACTTCATCAACAACTAAAGAAACTGGCTGTGATGCATTTAAATCAAAATCAGAATTACCTAAACCACGCATATAAAAACGTGGAAAAGTACGACCAAAAGAAGATTCAACAGAAAGACTCGGCACGCGGGCATTTAAAAAACGAATGTCCATAGCAGCAGAACTTAACACATTCAGTTTTTCACCTTGGAGCGCACTAATAGCTACAGGAACTTCTTGAACATTTTCTACTCTTTTACGCGCGGTTACTTCAATAATTTCTAAACCAACTACTTTTTCTTCGGCGTTTTCTTCAGCTAAAGTAGCTGCAGAAAAACCGACCGTTGATGTTAAAACAGCGAGTTTAACCGCTGTAGCCAAAGTGGAATTTTTGAACAAATTCATTAATATTCTCCAAGAGTGCGATGTTTTTTAGGTAAACTAAATTTTATTGTTATTTTGATACCAGTTAGGGTAGCCGAAATTTACACATTTCTAAATAGAAAATATCTATTTTTATACGTTTTAACATAGTTTACTTTATAGGAAGTTGTTATGTTATTTTTTGCAAAATTAAGCTAAGCAGACGTTTTGTTAATGCTTTAAATTAAAATGGTTAATGTAAGGTGAATATAAAGACTGCACTGCTACTTAACCTTATTATTACCTGCTGCTTCTCACTTAATACCAACGGTCTCTTATTCGATGGAGTTCGTCTTATCTGTCTTTTTAATTATTATTTTTTGTACTAAATTAATCATGACAAAAAATATAATAATTAGGAAACAATAATGAAAAAATTCGTATTATCTTTATTATGCCTTTCTTTATCGACTGCTTATGCAAGTGATGACTTAGATATGGCGAATAAAATAAGGGCAGAAGGTTTTTATAATTCTGAAGTCATGCACACATTAGAGCAATTAACCGATGAAATAGGCCCTCGTTTATCTGGCTCTCCTCAGATGAAGAAAGCTAATAATTGGACTTTAGAGAAGTTAAAGGGGTGGGGATTAAAAAATGCTTATTTAGACCCTTTTGAGTTTGGGCGAGGCTGGTCACATGACTCTGCTTCCATTGACCTATTGAGTCCGCGTGAAGTTTCTTTACACGGTATTCCTGTTGCTTGGACACCGGGCACTGAAGGAGAAGTAACAGGAGATGTTGTTATCTTTGATGCGGCTTCAATAACTGACTTAGCACAATATAAAGGTAAGCTAAAAGGTAAGATCATTATGATGGGCGCGGGTAAAAATATTGAAGCGCCTGAGAACAGTGTCTTTCAACGCTATGACTCCGGAGAGCTTTCTACATTGACAGAGTTTGATGTAATGCGAGCGCCAAGTCACTCTCCATGGGTAACTGCTGACCGAAGAGGTGGCGCAATGCAGCGTTATAATTTTCAAGCCACGCTCAGTAATTTCTTAAAAGAAGAGCAAGTTGCTGGTGTTATATATCGTAGCTGGCGTCAAGGTGGCTTAATTAACGTTTTTGGTAGTGACCATCGTGTCGGTAAAACCTTTCCAGTACCAGCACTTATTATAGAAGCAGAACATTACAACCTATTATCTCGAATGATAGATAATGGCAAAACACCTAAATTATCGCTCAATATCGATGCGCGTTTTCATGATAACGACCGAAATGCTTATAATACCATTGCAGAAATTCCAGGGAGTGATAAAAACCCTGAAATAGTTATGGTCGGTGGCCACTTAGACTCGTGGCATGCCAGTGATGGTGCTGTTGATAACGGTGCGGGTGTGGCGGTTTCAATGGAAGCTGTTCGTATTTTACAAGCATTAAACTTTAAACCTAAACGTACCATACGTATTGGTTTATGGTCGGGCGAAGAACAAGGGTTATTTGGTTCGGCAGCTTATGTTGATGAACACTTTGCGACCCGTCCTAAACCTACTGATAAGAATGAGCAAGCATTACCCAGTTATTTATGGAAAGATCAAGGTTGGCCGATTGAAACGAAAGCTGATCATGATAAGTTTTCGGTATACTTTAATATGGATAATGGTAGTGGACGTTTCAGAGGTATTTATACTGAAGGTAATGTTGCTGCTAAATCAATATTCGGTAACTGGTTCAGCCCTTATTCGGATTTAAGTACCGGTACTATTACCAATCAAAGTACCGGTGGCACTGATCACGAGTCTTTTGATGATGTAGGGTTACCCGGTTTTCAATTTATTCAAGACAAGTTAGATTATGGCTCTCGTTTGCATCATACCCATATTGATTCGATTGACCATGTCGTAGAGGCTGATCTAAAACAAGCTTCTGTTATTCTTGCTGGTTTTTTATATAAGGCGGCCATGGCTGACGAACGTATGCCTCGTAAGCCGATGCCAAAAGATATTTCTAATTTGCAGAAGCAGCAGATGAAATTGAAAGCTGACAAAGCACGTAAAAACCGTGATAAAGAAGGTAATAAAAGCTTAGAGATAAACTCAGTAAAAAATTAATCTGATTAAAAAAAAAGCACTCAACATTGTTGAGTGCTTTATTGTAAATATCCCAAATCAATCAACAACATAATTCGTAAGCTGTTGACTTGAAATGACAATATGAGAAACGTTATAAATGTGTTCTAACTTCAAACAACTCAGGAAAAAAGCTAACATCTAGTGCTTTCTTCAAAAAACCTACCCCAGAAGAACCACCGGTTCCCGTCTTATACCCAATGATCCGTTGCACGGTATACATGTGTTTAAAGCGCCATTGTTGAAAAGAGTCTTCGATGTCGACAAGCTTTTCTGCTAGCTCATATAGTTCAAAAAATTTCTCGGGTTGCTGATAGACCATTAGCCATGCTTTTACCACACTCTGATTACTCTGATAAGCTTGGCTAACATCGCGATTAAGCACACAGTCATCAATGTTAAAACCTGCTTTTACTAATGCGGCAATCACTTCGTCGTATAAGCTGGGGCTATTGAGTAATAATGCTAACTCTTGATAGGCTTGATTATCACTTTTATGGACGTTAAGCATATCACTGTTTTTATTGCCTAAGAGAAATTCAAGTTTTCGATATCCGAGTGACTGAAACCCAGAGGATCGTCCTAAGTCATCACGAAACTTTAAGTAATCAACGGGGGTAAGCGTCGATAAAATATTCCATGACTGAGTCAACTGAATGAATATTTGTTTTACCCGCGCGATAACTTTAAAGGCGGGACCAAAATCATCTGCGCGTAAACACTCCATGGCTTTTGTTAATTCATGGCCAGCAAGTTTAAGCCAGAGTTCGCTGCTCTGATGAATAACAATAAACAACATCTCATCATGCTCTTTCGATAACGGTTGCTGAGCCGATAATACTTTATCAAGCTGCAAGTAATTACCATAGGACATATCATCGTTAAAGTCGGTATGAATATCTTCTTCTACTTCACGTTTGTTTGCATCACCATTAAAAGGACAGCCAGAATTAGACATCAAGATTATCCTTGTTTTTAGTGTTTTCTTGAACGAGTTGTAGCAGTTTTTCGTAAACAAAATCGTCTTGCCAACAGCTTTCTATATCAGGTATTTGCATTATTTTCGCCATAATTAATTTTTGCTGATCGCCGATTGCTAATGCTTGCGAATAAGGCAAGTGTGGGCAAAAGGTCACCATAGAATAAAGTGGCACCCAAAGTTCAGGTTGAAGTTGATGAAATTTAGCTTCAATTTTTTTCTGCAAAAGAAAATTACTGTCACCAGAGAGCTCACTCATTTCAACAAAATTACGCTGAGCTAATTCAGTAATAGCATCAGCATTTATTTTTCGCTGTTTTTGATAAGCAGGAAAAATATCGCACCATTGACCTTTATATTGATCAATAATTTCACCAAGCTCTCGGCAATCTTCAAAGCCACAGTTCATGCCTTGACCGTAATAAGGCACCATTGCATGAGCAGCATCTCCAATTAATGCGACTTTGTTATTGATCACCCAAGGGTCCACTTTAACTAAAAAGAGTGGGCTAGCTTTCTTGGACATAAAGTCATCGATGGGGTCTGCTAGTATGGGCATTGCATCGGCAAAATTTTCGTTGAAAAACTTAACTACTTGACTTCTTTTTGTTAAGTTGAAAAATGAATGTGCTCCGTCATGTTTACTTTCATAATTCATAAACAATGTACAAGTGAACGAACCATCAGGGTTGGGCAGAGCGATCAGCATAAAATCTTTTCTTGGCCAAATATGCAGGGCTTCTTTTTCCATCTTAAAACGCGCATCGCCTGTTTCGTTTTCGTTTGCAGGGATCGTTAATTCGATATAAGACTGAGGCATGAAAGATTGGCTATAGCTAAAGCGTGGCGTTTCTTGGGCAAGACGGCGTACTTTTGAAAAAGCACCGTCGGCGCCAAAAATATAATCAGCGTCAATTTCAATATGACCTTTACTTTGTGCCACATCAAAGCTGAAAGATGAACAACCCGTAGTAAAGTCAACATGGGTAAGTCTTTTTTCAAAGTGCAACGCTACGTTTGCTTCTTTTTCTGCCAAATTAAGTAATTGTTCATTAATGCCCGCGCGCGATACCGACCAAATAGCTTGGTCGTCTTTTCCATAAGCTTGCTCTGTTATCGTTCCATCAACCCCATGCATGACACGTTTTTTCATAGGGAGCGCTTCTTTACGCACTTGTTCAGCAATACCAACCGCTTCAAGCGCTAACCAACCACGGTCTGAGAGGGCAATGTTAATCGATTTTCCTTGGTATATATCATGCTGGCGAGAATCTGGGCGAGATTCAAATAAATTAATATTATAGCCTTTTCGAGCGAGTATTATTGCAAGCAGTGCGCCAATAGGGCCAGCTCCAGCTACCGTGATGTTAGTTTCATTGGCAGGTTTAGATATAACATTTACGCTCATTGTAAACACTCCTTTAAAAGTCGGACAAAGTGATAAATATCTTGGAACTGATTGTAAAGAGGGACGGGAGCCACTCGAATAACATTGGGTTCACGCCAATCTGTGGTTACGCCATTTTCTTCTAACGCGTTAAACATAGCTTTACCGTCAAGGCCTTTAACATTAATCATTAACGATAACTGACAACCGCGTTCAGCTTGATTACTGGGGGTGATAATACGAATTTTATCGCCGAGTTCACTGGCGATTAACTCGGTCATATATTGGGTAAGCTTGACTGATTTTTTACGAAGCTCACTGATCCCGCCTGCCATTTTTATGGTATCAAGTGACCCTCGAATAGCCGCTAATGATAATACGGGAGGGTTCGATAATTGCCAGCCTTCAGCTGTAGCAATAGGCTTAAAATTGTTTTCCATTTTAAATCGAGTTGACTTGTCGTGTCCCCACCAACCCGCAAAGCGGTTCACTTGCGTTTCACTGTTTGAATTAGTGCTATGGGTTTCATGAACAAAACAACCAGCAACAGAGCCTGCACCACTGTTTAAATATTTGTAACTGCACCAACATGCAAAGTCGACTTGCCAGTTATGCAGTTCCATTTCGATGTTGCCAACGGCGTGGGCTAAATCAAAACCCACCATGATACCTTTCGCGTGCGCTTTTTCGGTGATGGTTTTCATATCCAGCACTTGGCCAGTGTAGTACTGCACACCAGGCAATAATATCAGGGCTATTTCATCGCCTTGTTGTTCAATAATTTGATATAAATCATCAGTGTTTAATAATTCTTCGCCTGCTCTTGGCGTCCACAGCAGCATATTCTTATCAACATCTTGTTTGTGATGTTTTAGTTGAGATTCTACGGCGTAATGATCAGAAGGGAACGCATGATCTTCAATCAGTATTTTAGTACGTTTACCTTGGGGTTGATAAAAACTCACCATCATTAAATGTAAGTTTGTGGTTAATGAATTCATCATCACCACTTCTTCATTTTTACCCCCCACTAATAATGCTGATTGCTCGGTTAAAAGTTCGTGATAGGGCATCCAAGGGAAGTCACCTTCAAAATGACCTTTTACGCCTCGTTGTCCCCAAGAGTCAAGTAACTCAATAACATATTCTCGAGCAAGTTTGGGTTGTAAACCAAGGGAATTTCCTGTGAAGTAATATTCATCGTCACCATTGGCTTGTTTAGGAATGGCAAACTGGTCGCGTATTTTCGCTAACGGATCATTAAGATCTAGTGTTTGGGCGTATGCTAATGTCGTTTTATTATTTTTTATTGTTTTATTGGGAATAGGCATAAGTTATTTACTCATTTCTTTAGCATTAAATTCTTTTGTTGAAAATAGGACTGGGCGACTTGGTGCTGCATCATTATGAAAAGCAGGTGTTTGAATATTGATAAAATAAAAGTCATCAGGGATCTCATTATCAATAAACGCTATTTCGGTAATCGTCTTATTCACTAAGCTATTTTCGTTTACTTGCTTACTACCTTCATTAACTTGCCAAAATAAATGGTGACAAGTCATTAATCCCTCATCATGTAAGCGGTCAATTGATGGCAGATCTACTATTAGGTGTTCAACACCGCGTTCATTCAAATATAAAATGGCTTCACGGCTGAAAAAAGCAGGTTGATTCTCACTGTTATAAGCTTGATTTTTTTTGCTACTGTTATTTGGCAAACTTCGAATAACCAACGCTTGTAATTGCTCATTGTGATAATCAACAAGTGCTTTCTTAAGTGCAGATTTACTGATGATGACATCATGTATAGAAAAGTCAGGGCTGTAATTCTCCTTACTTTCTATAGCTAATTCAGGTGTTAATGATATTACAGCGCAGGGCATTAACGCGGGTAAGTTAAGCTCTGCTAATGTCTTTGCCTGCGTTTCATTGTTGATACCATTATTGACAGCATGACTGTTCATTGAAAAATCACAAATATGTGCGATAGATTCTGTGTGAGTACCGTTACAATGCGGATTAATCGTCAATTCATTTACATTGCAACTGCCACCTTGTTTCGTATCACCAACAAAATCCCCCGCTTGCATTGGACTGGCTAGAGCCGCATTTGCAGAAAAGTGATTAGGCTGTTGCGTTGGTTGATTAAAGTTAACAGGAATAGCCAATGACCATGAGTTTGCTATATTGACTTGATAACTAGCATTTTGAAGTTCTATGGTTATTTTTATCGTGCTATTTTTAACGTTAACTTTCGTGTTCGCGATACTCATAAAAATTGCTCTTTTGATAATCCTAACCATTTAAGCGCTGAACCATGCAGTAACTTTTCTTTAATATCATCAGAAAACTGACTATTCTCGATAAGCTTTCCAGGTTCTAATTCACCCAATGGAAATGGGTAATCAGTACCCAAGGCAATATTGTCTGGCCCCATCAAATCGACTAAATATTTCAGTGCTAATTCATCATGTACTAATGAATCTAGATAAATTTGAGGAAGAAAATCTCGTGGGTTAATTGGGCAGTCAACCGCACATAAATCAGGACGAACATTAAACCCGTGTTCAATACGACCAATAGTTGATGGAAATGAACCACCACCATGAGCAAAGGCTATTTTTAGTTTAGGTAAACGTTGTAGTACGCCGCCAAAGATCATCGAGCATATCGCTAAGCTTGACTCTGCAGGCATACCAACGAGCCATGGCAACCAATACTTAGGCATTTTTTCTTTCGCCATCATGTCCCATGGGTGAACAAAAACTGCTGCACCTAAGTCTTGTGCGGCTTCAAAAATAGGGAATAACTCTTTTTGGTCTAAATTCCATTCATTAATATGAGAACCAATTTGAATGCCCGACAAACCAATTTTCATGCAACGTTCAAGTTCTTTTATTGCAAGGTCTGGCGATTGCATAGGTAAAGTACCTAACCCTACAAAACGCTTAGGGTGGTCGTTAACAATGCCGGCAATGTGATCATTCAAATACATCGATAAATCTAGAGTATCTTTCGGTTTTGCCCAGTAGTTAAACATCACAGGAACCGTTGAAAGTACTTGTACGTCTACATGGTGCTTTTTACAGTCGTCAAGTCGAACTTTAGGGTCCCAACAATTATGGTCTATTTCACGAAAAAACTTTTCATCAACCATCATTCGGGCACAGCCACATTTATGATGATCTAAACTGACAAACCCCCCGTAACCGTATTTTTCACGTAAATTAGGCCAGGTCTTCGGTAATATATGCGTGTGAATATCTATCTTTAACATAACTTATCCCTTCGTCACTGTTGTGCCACATTGCTGACAAGTGCAATTGTCAGGTGTGTCATAAAAACGGGTGAATACTTTAGGTAAGTCTGTTTCTATATTGTCGAGATAAAAAGCTTCTGTGTAGAGTTGTTTTTTGCAGTCAGGACAAAACCAATAAAGTGCATCTTTTTGATTATTTGCTCGCTTTTGTTCAACCACTAAACCTACGCTATTTTCAAAGCGCTGTGGGGAATGCAACATTTTTGGTGGAAGTAAGAATATCTCGCCAGCTTTAATTTTTATATCCTGAAAATTTTTAGGATCATGATGATCATTCTTTTCAACCGAACCATCAATCACTGAAAGCACCATTTCGCCTTCAATTTGATAAAATAATTCAGGGGTTGCGTTATAGTGATAATCGTTACGATTATTTGGGCCGCCGACAATCATTACAATAAAATTGTCTTGTTCAAAAATTTGTTTATTACAAACGGGAGGTTTAAGTAAATGGCGATGTTCATCAATCCAAGCATGTAAATTAAAAGGCATAGCGATGCTGTTTTTTAACGTTGACATGACTATTCCCCCGTCGTTTTAGTATGAGGCTTTTTATGTTGATTCAACGCAGCGATACATTTAAGTTCAATGGCAATGGGCGTTGGTAATTTGTTAATTTCAACCGTGGTTCGACAAGGTTGGTTATCGGCAAAGTATTCTGCGTAAATACGATTGTAGGTGGTGAAGTCGTCATCCATATTGGTTAAAAATACGGTGACATCAACCAAGTCCATCCAGTTTGCATTTGACGCTTCAAGAATTAAGCGAATATTGGTGAATACACTATGACATTGCGCTTCAATATCGTAACTTTTAATTTTACCTTGCTCGTCAAGTACAACCCCAGGGATATCTTTGCAACCCGCTTTTCTTGGGCCAACACCAGAAAGAAATAATAAGTCGCCTACTTGTCGGGCGTGAGGGTATAAACCTACCGGTTTTGGTGCTTGTTCCGCGTTAATTATTTTCGGGTTCAAAGACGTTTTAATTTTAACATCGCTCATAAGGGATCCTGATGTAATTAATATATTTTTATGGTTATAAGTGTAGACAAAAATCAATCAAAGACCTTTGTTCTTTATTTATTTTAATTGTGTGTAGACTTGAGTACGACTGAGTAGGGAATTTCGAAATCACCGAAAAACACCCTAAGGCATACCAGAGGAAATAGGTTAAATAAGCGTCCATTTGCAGCCTAATACGCTGGCAAATATTGCTCCTGAAGATTTAAATTTATGACAAATTTGGTTCATTATTTAGTTTGAGCCTATGAGTATTTTATGCATACATTTTTGGGTTCAGTAAAAAATCGCATGGCTTCTAAACCACCTTATCGACCAACACTTGAATGATTCATACCTCCAAAAATTGATCCACACAATTCCGGTATTTATTTAGTTTGAGCCTATGAGTATTTTATGCATACATTTTTGGGTTCAGTAAAAAATCACATGGCTTCTAAACCACCTTATCGACCAACACTTGAATGATTCACACCACCAAAAGGCGTTCGTAAATCACGCAGTAACCAACAATTGATCCACACAATTCCGGTATTTATTTAGTTTGAGCCTATGAGTATTTTATGCATACATTTTTGGGTTCAGTAAAAAATCGCATGGCTTCTAAACCACCTTCTCGACCAACACCTGAATGATTCATACCACCAAAAGGCGTTCGTAAATCACGCAGTAACCAACAATTGATCCACACAATTCCGGTATTTATTTGTTCAGCGAGTTGATGCGCTCTATTAATATTTTGCGTCCAAATAGTCGCCGCTAAGCCATATTGGCTTTCGTTGGCAAGTGCCAGCGCTTGTTCGTCAGTATCAAACAGTTGTAAGGTAATAACAGGGCCAAAGATCTCTTGCTGGTTGCAACTTGCATCATTACTTAAGCCTTCAATGATAGTCGGTTGTAAAAAATAACCTTGTTTACAGCGACCAGGTAATAGCACTTGTTCACCGCCCGCTAAAATAGTACCCCCTTCTTTTTTAGCTAAATCAATATAGCCAAGTACCTTTTCTAAGTGAGCTTTGGAGACAATCGCGCCCATTTTTGTTTCATTAAGTAAAGGGTCTTGTGGCACAAGCGCTTGTGCTTTTGCAACTAATGCTTTTTTGAATTTTTCATATATGCCCCGTTGAATATATAAACGTGAAGCACATAAGCAAATTTGACCTTGATTCGCAAAGCTGGCGCGAAAGACTTCTTCAACAGTACTTTCAAAATGACAGTCATCAAAAATTAATGCTGGGTTTTTCCCACCTAATTCTAATGATAGTTTTTTAAATTGTGGTGCAAGCTGAGTTGCTATTGCTGCACCCGTTGCTGAGCCACCAGTGAATGAGATCGCTTTAATTTTAGGGTGGTTACATATTGCAGCGCCAACGCTTGCACCTGTTCCGTGTAATATATTTAAAACACCTTTAGGCAAACCGACTTTCAGACAAATAGCGCCGAGCATTGCCGCCGTTTTTGGGGTTATTTCAGAGGGTTTAGCAATCACGCAATTACCTGCAGCGAGTGCTGGTGCTATTTTCCAAGTAAATAAATACAGCGGTAAATTCCAAGGGGAAATACAGCCGACAATACCAACAGGTTGGCGCAAAGTGTAATTGATTGCCGTATGAGCAATCGCATGAGATTCACTAGCGAATTGCGAACAGGCATGAGCAAAGAATTTAAAGTTACTTGCCGCACGTGGAATATCTACCATTCTCGCTAAAGAAACCGGTTTACCATTGTCTGTGGCTTCGGCAAGTGCTAAGGATTCAAGTTGGTTTTCAATTTCTTGTGCTATGGCAATTAAATAGTCGGCACGTTGTTCTAAAGCTAAAGCCTGCCATGCGGGCAGGGCAAGCTCTGCTGCTGCAACAGCCTGTTCAACATCAGCGATATCACTATTGGGGATTTGGCCATAAACTAGCCCCGTGGCCGGCTCAATATTATCTAAATAATTATTATTGACGGGCGCTTGATATTGGCCATCAATAAAGTTTTCAATAATATTATTTTCATTGAGCATTATTATTCCTCTAGCTATTGTTTATTAAAGTAAACCTTATAAGCACGAGGTTCTGCCACCATCGACGGGTAAATTAATACCTGTGATATAGCCAGCAGCAGGCGATGCTAAAAAAGCGGCCGCAGCTGCAAATTCTTCGGGTTTAGCAAAACGGCGCATAGGAATAATTGCTTTTTCGTTAAGCGTAGCCTGTTCAATTGAAATGTTTTGTTTTTTGGCTTTCCCTGAAATAATAGCATCCAAACGAGCGGTTGCAGTAGCCCCGGGTAAGACATTATTGACAGTAATACCAAATTCACCCAATTCATTTGCTAAGGTTTTCGCCCAGCTCGCCACCGCACCACGTATGGTATTAGAAACACCTAGGCCATTGAGCGGCTGCTTAACAGACGTAGAAATAACATTGATAATACGGCCATATTGCTTTTCTTTCATACCAGGGATAAGCGCTTGAACCAAGTGATGGTTGGACACTAAGTGTAAATTGAAGGCGTTGATAAATTCATCGACACCAGCCTCATTGGCCGGTCCAGGTGCGGGTCCACCGGTATTATTGATTAAAATATCATAACCACCCGATGCGTTAATATGCGCATTGATCACGGTTTTTACTTGTTCTGTATTCGAAAAGTCAGCGACTAATACTTGATGTTTTTGACCTTGATATTTATCAAGATCAGCTTTGACTAATTCAAGGGCTGCTTGATTACGTGAGAATAGTGTGACGTTAGCGCCTAATTGAGCAAGTTCAATTGCACAGGCTTTACCGATCCCTTGACTTGAACCACAGACCAATGCGCTTTTACCTTGAAGATTTATATCCATGAATACTCTTTATTATTGTATTTTTTCAGACGACTTTTTCAAAACGACGTTAAGTTAATTTCGTTGAAAGTTTGAGTTAACCAATTTTTATCACATTAAATAATTTAATGTCAGCAAAAGTGTGAAGTTTTATTTATTTACTTTGTAAACTTTTATAGCCGTATCTTTTTTAATTGCGCGACAATAGATTGAGTGTTATTTCACTTTGACATTTGTTAGATTAAGCTGATAATGGTGTTTTATCGCTAATCAATAGCTGCAATGACCATAAATAATCTACTAAAAGGTGCCTATATTTCAGGGCAGGGAACACCGGTTGTACTTCTTCATAGTTCGCTAAGTTCAGCCAGGCAATGGCAGCCTTTAGTCAAACTGCTTGAACCTCACTACTTAGTCATCAATATTGATTTGCTCAGTTATGGTAATGCAGAAAAAGTCGCTGATGAGTTAAATTATAATTTTGATGTTGAAATTAACCGTATTAAAAAAATTATTACTCATGTTGCTCAACATCAGTCTTTTCACTTGGTTGGGCATTCTTGTGGCGGCGCGATTGCCTTAAAGCTAGCCATTGAGAATCCAGAAAAAATATTAAGTCTTTCTTTATATGAGCCGGTTGCGTTTCATTTACTTGAACAAAGTAGTGACGCTCGAATGTTAGCGGATAACTTTGCTAATAAAGTTAATATCGATGATAGGTATCAGGCGGCTGAGATATTCACTGATTTTTGGAACAAAACAGGTTTTTTCAAAGCATTACCACAAAAAGTTCAGGATATAATGGCAAGAGATATGCCTAAGGTGAGTTTAGACTTTAAAGGTTTAATATCAGAGAAATATACTTTAACCGATCTAAGTGGTCTTACTTGTAAAGTGTTAATGATGACAGGGGAACACAGCCCTGAACTGAGCCAATCATTAGCCAATCAAATTAAAGCCAATTTACCCAATGTTGAACATCAACGTTTTCCAACCGGACATATGGGACCGGTAAGCCATAGTGGCTTAATTCATCCGGCGATTGCTCGCTTTATTGCTGATTGATAAAACAAAAAAAAGACGCCTCAGCGTCTTTTTTATTTTGATGATGTCAATACTATTTACTATTGTACAAGCTCTTTATCAGTGAACTCATCACTAAATAATGGACTTGATAAGTAACGTTCAGCGGAACTTGCTAAAATAACAACGATATTTTTATCTTTGTTTTCAGGTTTCTCAGCTAAACGTTTAGCGGCAACAACCGCGGCACCTGAAGAAATACCTGCAAGAATACCTTCTTCTTTCATTAGGCGGTGACACATTGCCATGGCTTCATCGTTGGTCACTTTTTCAACAGCATCGATCATGCTTAAGTCTAAGTTGCCAGGAATAAAACCAGCACCAATACCTTGAATTTTATGTGGGCCAGGTGTTAATGCTTCACCCGCCATTTTTTGGCTAATAACCGGTGAGTCAGTAGGCTCAACAGCTACAGACATAATGTTTTTGCCGGCAATATTTTTGATATAACGACTAACACCGGTAATGGTACCGCCTGTTCCAACACCGGCAACAAAAATATCAATCTTACCATCGGTATCTGCCCAGATCTCTGGACCAGTAGTTTTTTCATGGATCTCAGGGTTGGCAGGGTTGTCGAATTGCCCCAATAAAACATACTTGTCTGGATCTGAATTTTTAATTTCTTGCGCTTTAGCTATAGCACCGTTCATACCTTTGGCGCCATCGGTCAATTCAAGTTTAGCCCCTAAAGCCGCTAATAACTTTCTGCGTTCTAAACTCATGGTATGTGGCATAGTTAACGTAATGCCATAACCTCGAGCTGCTGCAACAAATGCAAGGGCTATGCCGGTATTACCACTTGTTGGCTCAACGATTACTTTACCAGGTGTTAATAAGCCTTTCTTCTCTGCATCCCAGATCATGTTTGCGCCAATACGACACTTAATACTCGCACTTGGATTTCTTGATTCTATTTTTGCAAAAACATTACCGGTAGTTACACGGTTAAGTTTTACTAAAGGTGTTTTACCTATAGTGGTTGAGTTATCTTCAAATATTGTCGTCATGGTAGCTCCTTAATAAAGCTTTATTTACTTTAATAGCACAAGGTTAGCGCTTTATAGAAATAAAAGAAGTGATATTTTGTTAACTTATATACAAAAAAAGAATATAGAAATGCTTTTTTAGTTAAGTTAGCCTGTAATTATCGTTCTTTTTGATAATAACCTATTTTATTCGCCAAGCTATAATTGCTGTTAAACCCCAATGATAGCTTGGCGAATAACAAACAAGCTTTTTAAAAGTGGTTTTAATATTATGGTGGCGCTTCTTTATGCTAATGAGTAAAAATTGTTCAGCGCTTGAATTAATTTACCTCTTTTTTTAAATGGTATTATTTTAAAATTTGTTGATCTCTTCTGAAAGTGTCCTTGCTTTTACTATCAATAAACTATCAATAAATTGTCAATAAACTATCAAAATTATAAATAATTAGCCATTGACTAATAAATGGTCATTGGACTATTATCAATTTTAACTGGTCGAACGTCCGATGAGTTGTAGTACCAATAAAAATAAGACGTAAAAATATAATTATAAAATAAAATTTAAAAATAATTTGGGGAAATAATGAATATAATCAAACGTATAACGGTTGTAGCAGGGATCTGCCTGACATTCTGCTCAGCAGCTTCTTACAGTAAAGAATATAAAATAGTACTTATCCATGGCTTTCAGCCTCAACAACTTATTGTTGATGGTGACGTTACGGCGAGTGGGCAAAATTACTGGCAAGGCTATTGGAATAACCTCAGTGATGCCCGTATTGACTGGCCTTCATATGAACGAATAGAAGGTAAAATAGCCACAGACTATGTTTGGCCAAAGTTGAAATCATTTTCTGAAAGTAACTTTTGTACACCGGGTTGCATCTTTGTAACACATTCAACCGGTGATTTAGTGGCACGGTATATTATAGATAACCAAGAAACTTGGTTGGAAAATGCTGGATTAGCACCACTGAATATTGTTGCAACCTTTGACATTGCTGGCGCAGGTGGTGGTAGTGAACTTGCTGATGTGGCGGTAAGTGTTGCTGAGGGTACAGAAACGTGGTCTTTTGTCATAGAGGCAGCATTAGAGGCTTGGTTAGGCGGCGATCTTGGCGATGAAATGGGCGTACTTAATGATTTAAAAGTCAATAACGCTAGACAACTTGCACCATTACCAGATGCGAGGATCCCTCGTCTACGCTTTGTCGGTGATGCAAGTGAATATTTAGGGGTTACTAGCCCATTTATTCAAGGTAATGACGACGGTGTTGTTGGTACGCACTCCTCTTGCGGAGCTAATCGCCAAGCAAGATACGGTAGCTGCAGTACCGGTATCGCGTTAAATGGTAAAATAGAACAGCAAGGTAATGCCGTTAATGGTTTTATGCCATACCATTATCCAATGCTTATGGGTAAAGCTTATAGTCATGGTTCGTTACTTGAGCCACAACAGCAAGGTAAAGTGACGGCAGCAAGTAATCAGAAAAACCTACTGTCAGGAGAAAGTATTTACTTTGACACTTATACTAAAACGACTGGCTGGTGGCTTTGGAAAAGTAATTATCTCTATGTTGAAAATTCGAATGATGACAGTATGTCAACGCTCATTTATGACGCGATTCCGAATTAAATAATATAGTTAAGGCTGTTGATTTTCTAGGTTAATCAAGGAAAATCAACAGTGTCTTGGCAAAAGAGTAAAGCCGTTATGAAAAAAAAATCATTGTTAAAACAATTCAGTGTTATATCTACTATCGCCGTTGTTGTTTGGCTCTTTTGGCCATCAATACCGCAAAAACTAACGATTGTTAATGAACCCTTGAAAAAAACAATTCCAATTAAGACAACTAGCTTGCCAGAACAGCCGCCAAGTAATAATAGTTCGCTCGAGGCTACAGTTAATAAAATCACTTCAAACGATTCAGCAGTACTTGTTGCACAAGCGTATGCGGCAGAGTTAACTTTTCCACCCTATTCACAACCTTTAACGGATAAAGATTTTGACCGCTTAACCCCTAATTTTTTTAATCCACAGTCTATGTTAGTCGACGACAATGGCACTAAAGTAAGTGCCGCATTATCAAAATATCGTTATACCTATCCCGAAGTCGTTTTTGCGACACTAACCGGTGAAAATATTACCAGCGCAGAGCTGCAACTTGTCGATATCATTACAGGTAAAGTATTATTGACCAGTCAATTTGAACAGGGTGAAGAAAACTGGCATTCACACTTTACCGGTAAAAGAGATTTGCCACGAGAACTGCAAGCATCGATTAAGGCGAAAATTAACGGTAAGAATATTAATATTACCCTAGCACTTAAATATGTTGATTCAGTTGCTACCCTAGAAAGTTTTGAACCGGCCTACAATGAAGATGCTGATATGGTATTAAAAGCTAATTTAACCACTAGAGAGCAAGGCCTATATAGAATGCGGGCAAATTTATTTGATGCCAATTACCAACCCATCGCCCACTTAGTTAGCAAAGCAAAACTCAATAAGGGCAATAGTCATCTTTATTTAAAAGCTCACCGGTCAGTATTACAAGGCAGGCAAGCGCCATTTTACTTATCAACTTTTTCAATTGAATTAATGTCACCTGCTCCCGGTGAACCGACCAAGTACGGTGATAGTTCAATTGATGAACATGCAATAAAAGGTTTTGCAGTCAACAGTTTAAGCGATTTGCCCTATCAAGCTTCTTCGCAGGAACAACAACGCTTACTACTGTTGCAGAACATGGCAGAAGGCAGGTAGAAGGTTTGATTAATAGTTGATAATTGATGAAACGATGTGTTAATCAATCGTCTGAATAGCGCTGATTTTCCGTAGACAAACAACGACCAGAGCTTTTATTAAAGTCGCAGTGTAAAATAAAGTTTAGTTTGATAACCGCTATCAAACTAAACTTATTTATCGATTAATAAGGTGCTAAGGCATCCAAGCGTAACTAACTTTAGTAAACAAAGTACGTTCACCACGCCTTAACGTAGTTAAGTCGTCATCTTGATAGCTAGTGTCTGAATACCCTAAGAAAAATACTGTCTGTGGATTAAGCTTATAGCTATAAATTAATTGTGTTGATAAATCACTATTGGTGTTCGAATAAGCTGAAATATTATTATCTGGATTTTTATCTACATCGTAGTAAACAACATTTAATTTAAGATAACTGTTCACATCAAATTGGTAAGAAACTCTTAATTCCACTATGTTCGCATCGTATACATTACCTTGACTCGTATCGAGAGTTTCATAAGTATAAGAAAAATCAATCTCTAAATGACTGGTTGGGTTAAGACGAGTGTTCGCATAAATTTCTTGATAATCAGCGAGGCGATTATTTTGGTAATCTATTTTTTTACCAAAAGAAAAATAAACTTCACCATAAAGATATCTTGTTGGTTTTATATACGCAAACATAGTCAAAAGCTTTTCAGTAAAGCGGTCGGTATTACCGTCAATAGAGTCATCAAACTCAATTGCTGCGAGGCCGCCATTTAATTGATTTAACTCACTTTTACGTAACCCTATTTTATCTGCATAGGTAAACATAATATCAAATTGTGAAAGTTTAGGGCCATCAATCGTAAAACTCGAAGCCAAACTTTTTTCGAGCAATTCACCATTTTCATTGTGTTTAATTTGCCACTGACCTGACAATTTTGCTTCTTGCCAAAAGCTGTCGCCTTCACTGTAAAAGAAACGGTCAACTAATAGTCTCTCATCTTGATAATCAGCTTGGGGCATAAAACCTAAATCAGCACGGAAATCTTTACCTATTTTTTGATGTTCAGCACTTACCGACCAATACTCCGAGTTGTGCTCATAACTAAGTTTGACCGCTTGGTCGGCAAAATCAGTCGACTCCTCTATTGAATTGTCACTGTTTGAATGAACAACTTGTGCAAGAATAGCATTCGAGTCATCCATTTTATATTTGGTATTGATACCGGCAACGGTATTTTGATAACTATCAGACTTTCTTAAGGTGCTAATTGCACCTAATGAAAAGTCTTCAGAAAAGTCGTAGCGATATTTAAATGCGCCAGAGTGGCTTTCTTCATCTAACGATTTTAAACGTGATCCGGTATTCCCTGGCACAATAAAATTAGTTTCTGTGTCATGACTAATAAAAGCACCATAGGTATGGTTGTCATTAGTACCCGTTAATTTTGCACCATAATCAGGGTCGGCAATGTTTCTGGTATAAACTAAATTAAAATTTGAAGAGAAATAATCTGAGTTTTCTACAAAGAAAGGGCGAGCCTCACGATAAAACAAGGAATAGGTTTTATTAACGCTAAGTTGTCCCGCATCAGACTCTACTGTCGAAAAATCTGGGTTTACCGTAACGTTTAATAGCGTGTTGGCATTAATACCCCAGCGTAAGTCAACGCCCGCTTCGGTGTCGTTATCGCTTTGCCATTCATCTTGTGGGTCGTAAATGTCACGAGTATCATTTTTACTTGCTACTATTGCTGGCGTGATTGTTAAATTGTTACCGGTTTTTGCATCTTTAAAACCTTTTGCTTCAGGTATTTGGCATAACCAACAATCATTGTCTCGGTCGAGCGGTATATGAGATATACGCAGGCGAGAGTCGCGCGGGTAGAGACGAATAAACTCAATTGCCCAGGTTTTTTCTTCATCTGTGTCAGCAAAGTTCAATGCATGGTAGGGCACAGCCATTTCAACTTGATAGCCACTCGCTGTTCTTTTGCCAAACGATTGCCACATACCATCCCAAGCTGAATTGACATCACCGGTGAGTTCGTTTTTTATCCTATCGATTTGCGATCCGTAAGGATTAACAAAGAGTTCATAACTTAATCGTCGATTGTTGTAAGTGTCGAGTTTTATACCCACCACATCGTCTTCGAGTCGTGTATCTCGGTCACCTAAGTAGGCAATTATTTCTTCTGGGTTGGGATCTTGGGCAATAAAAGAGATATAAATGGTCTCGCCATTTTCAAATATTTTTGCGGTGGTTTTAACCGGGCTAGGCTTATTATTCCAAGGGGAATTAACAATGTTGAGCTCTATGGATAATGCCTGAGACCATTCCTCTTCGTTGATGTTGCCGTCTATGGTGACTTTTGTTTTAGCATAAGGTATCGATAAATGATCGATTTTATTAATTGTTTGTTCTTGGGCATTTTGTTCAGCAAAACTATTCTGTGAAAATAGTAAGAATATACTAGCTACTAAGGCTTTGTAGCTACTTCTTAACAACAACATTTTCTCTCCAGGGTTACATTTTATTATTTTTATATTGTGACTCTGGATAAATTGTGTCAAAAAAATGCAGTTAAAACAATCATTAATTATTCTAGCTCTATTATTAGCAGGCAATAAAAAAGTCGCCAAATGGCGACTTTACTTAAAAGCTGATGAGATTTTTATTTATTTTTACTTCATCCAAGCATAGCTAAACTTCATAAAGAGATTACGTTTATTTTGATTTAAGTCGCTAAAATCTTCTTCGGTGTAGTGTCTATCAGAATAGCCTAGATAGAAAACTGTTTGCGAATTCAACTTGTAGGCGTACAACAATTCAGTTGAGACGTTCTTCCTGCTTTTGGTAATATCTTCGGGATCCGTGTAAATATAATTGTTAATATTTCTGTTGGTATTATTATAAATAAAACTAAAACGTAAAAAACTTAACACATTAAATTGGTACGTTGCTCTAAAATCGGTCAATCTTGCAGTAAAGACGTTGTTACTGGTCGCATCGACATTATGATTAGTGGCATCTAATTGATTAAAGGTATGTTTGATATTTAATTCTAAATGCTTATCAACATTTAAGGTTACGTTTGAACTCCACTGTTTAGTACGGCCCAGACGGTTGTTTCTATAATCAATGGCATCGCCGTATTTAAAGTTACTGTTAAAGTATAGACCTAGCATTGGATTAACTTCACCAAAGAGTGAAAATTGATTTTCGGTAAATAAGGTGGTGTTACCGTCAATGGCTAAAATACTTTTATCTTTTCTTAAACCGACTAAATCACGGTTTGAATAAGAAAAGCGGAAGTATGAATTCATACTTGAATTTAGTTGAGCGTTGATATCAAATTCTTTTTCAATCAATTCATTATTGTCGTTATGGGTGATATCCCAATCAGAATATATTTTAAATTTCGTCCACCATTCGCCTGGTTTCGCATACCACTTTCTATCACCACCAACAGAAAAACGCTTGTAGTCAACATTTGGAATAAAGCCTAAATCACCACGAAAGCCAGAATTTTGCTGATCGTATGTTACGCGGTAATACCAGTCTCGGTCATTGTGAGAATAGCTGGTTTTAAAGGCACTACCACTAAACTTATCATCTTTTAAGGTCCGTAAAACCTGCTCATTGTAATCACATTGACTATAGCCACAGTCAATGTTTTCTGGTGGCGCATGGCAATTGTCTGACTCACTTGAATCGTCGCTATCATCGGCATTACAAAATTGCTCAAATAAGTTATCAGGATATTCTGTAGTTGAATAAAGCGCTTGAAACTTAAAGACATCAGCCGTTGAAAGTCTAATTTGACTGCCGACACTGTGTACTATATTTTGATAATCTTCGGCGGTACGTATGGTACTTACGGTCCCCATAGTGATATTTTCGTTAAAATTGTAACGATAGCGAAAAGCGCTTGCTTTTGATTCGCCTTCGATGCTCGCTATGGAAGAGCCTCTATTACCGGGGATTAAAATATTGGTACTGTCGTCATCGGTGACAAATAAACCAAAGGAGTGATCATTTTCTCGACCAGTTAATTTAGCACCGTAGTTTGGCGCGTTAATATTTCGGGTATAAATCAGGTTATAATTTGAATCAAAGTAATCAGCATTATCTAGAAAAAACGGTCTTTTTTCTTGGGTGAAAAGTGCAAAGTTATTATTGATATTTAACTGAGCATTATCTGTTTCAACCGTTGAAAAGTCTGGATTAATTGTGGCATTCAACACCCAGTCAGGTGTTATTCCCCAACGAACATCTAAGCTAGCTTCTGTGTTGGTTTCACTCTGCCAATCCTCATTATTTTCTCTTTGTTCATTAACGCCGGTAACAAGTGAAGGCGTAACGGTTAAGTTATCGCCTTGTTTTGCCCCCGTAAAGCCTTCAATCGTGTGAAGTTGGCATAACTCACAGTCGTTATCTCGTTCAAGGCGGACGTTTGAGAAACGAAAAAATTCGTTTCTCGGATAAAAACGCATTAATTCAATGCCCCAATCTTGTAATGACGATTTTTCAGTAAAGTTAAGCATACGAAGGGGTAAAGCCATTTCTACGATATAGCCTTTATCGTTAATTATTCCTGCACTGTCCCAGATGCCATCCCAAGAATCACTTTCACTTTTCGTTATTTCATTTTCGACACCGTCGATTTGAGAGCCTAAAGGGTTGACTAAAAATCGATAAGCCGAACGTTGGTCGTTATAAGTGTCAATTTTTATGCCAACGACATCGTCACCCCATGATTGATCTCTATCGCGGTAAAACGCTCGAATTTGGCTTGGGTTGGGATCTTCAGCAATGAAAGCAATATAGAAAGTACCGCCATCTTCCATTAATAACGCTTCGGTATGAACTTGGCTAGGTATATTGTCGTATGGACGAGTAACGTTATTGATTAATATTTTTTTTGCATGGCGCCATTGTTTTTCATCTAATTTAGCATCTATGGTTATTTTACCTGAAATCCTTGGGATTTGGGTTGACTGTTGCGCGTTAGCTTTACAATGAAAAGAAAATAATAAAGTGGAAATAGTCAAAATATGGCTGAATTTGACAGTGAACATTGATGCTCCAAAGGAAAGTGTTTGCACAAAGTTTATCTGCAATACTGACGGTAAACTTAAGTAATAGATTTACCGGCGATGGTGAAGAAAGTTAGACTTTCTGTCAAAGGAATTACGATAACTGGTATAAGGAATACGATTAATGGTTTTTTCTAACATTTTTTGCATGCTTAATCGTAGAAAATTTAGCTCGAATCTATAAATATTCTCCTGCATAATGGAATGCCTGTTATCTAATTCTTCAATATTATGCCACTTACTTTACTCGATATTCTTGCCTTTATATGCTTTGTAACTTGTTGGATTGGTTACACTTGGTTTGCTCGTGTCAAAGCAAAAAACACTAATTGTATCGCCAGATGTCTTCATCAACATAGAATTCATTGGATGAATGAGCTAATGACGCGAGATATTCGTGTTGGTGAAGCTGCGTTGTTAGCAAATTTGGAGCGAAATATTGCTTTTTTTGCTTCAACAACTTTACTGGTTTTAGCCGGTGTATTGACTCTATTCGCTCAAGTCGAACGTTTAGAAGCGGTAATAGGTTCAATTCCCTATGCTGATTTTCCAAATCATGCGGCGATACAATTAAAATTAGGTGTCTTAGCTTTTATTTTCATTATGTCCTTTTTTCAATTTACTTGGTCTATGCGACAGTATGGCTTTTTAAATGTCATGATTGGCGCTGCGCCTTATGATGAGTTAGGCGAAGATGAAAACTTGCGTGCCTATGCAAAACAAATGGCAATAGTACAAGACCAAGCCGCACATTCTTATAATTATGGATTACGTTCTTATTATTTTTCTATTGCGGCAATGTGTTGGTTTTTTCATCCTGCGTTATTTATTTTTGCCAGTTTACTGGTTGTTTATACTTTATTTTATCGTGAATTTAGATCCCGAGCAGTAAAAGCTATTACCGCCGCACAAGAGCACTTAAGAATAGAGCATACAAAAAAGCGCGGTCATGATATTGATGAGTAAACATAATTACTCTGCTTATTCAGTGCAAGATTTTGACAATTTTGATTGTTTGAAAATATCAAAATGGGTCTACGTAGCCTTGATTTTTATTTTACGGGGTTATGTTGTTTGGCTAATGTCGGTAACCAATATGAAAGACCGTGTTGGTATTATTCAATGGATATACCCTGAAACATCATTGTTTTATTTAAGCTTAGGCTCTGGGGCGTTAGGTGTTTTTATTGTCCTTGTCTTAAGTTTACGCAGGCCAAATGCGAAAGGTTGGGTTAAAAAATCATGGCGCCATGGTAAAGGTATTCTCACTTTCGCCTTACTTTTTGATTTGATTATTTGCTTAGTTGGCTTTTTTTATTGGCATTTACTGTCATTAACATGGTTAATTACCCAAGCTATTATTGTTGGAGCGCTTATAATCATGTTAAATCTCAGTAAAAAATTTACAATAAATATTACTGAGTTTCCAGAGCCACTTCCTGACCCAAAAAAAAGGTGATGAAATCACAATGAATAACGAACAAGCTGTACAGCAAGATGAACGATTAATTATATTAGATACAGAAACAACGGGTATTAATCCTAGGGAAGGGCACCGAATTGTTGAAGTAGGCTGTGTTGAAATGATCAACCGACAGTTAACCGGTCGTAGTTTTCACGTTTATATCAATCCATTATTTGAAATGGATCAGGAAGTTATCAATATTCACGGATTAACCAATGAGTTCCTTCGTGATAAACCTTTATTTAGTCAAGTCGCCGATGACTTTATCGAATTTATTAAAGGTGCACGCCTTGTTATTCATAACGCTAAATTTGATATCGGCTTTATGGACAATGAATTTGCTTTATTAAAGCGAAATATTCCCAACACTCGTGATATGTGTACTGTTATAGATACGTTGCATGTTTCAAAAGATGAATTTGGTTCACCAAAGACTCTAGATTATTTAGCCCGTTACTATCGTGTCGATAAATTAGTCGACCGCACTTATCATGGTGCATTAATCGATGCTCAACTTTTAGCGTTTGTTTATGTAGAGATGACGCGTAAGCAGTCCGTGTTAAATCTATCAGCAGGCAGCGAATCAGGTGACAGTAATGCTATTCGTCGTTTACCCGCACAACGAACAAAATTAAAGGTTATCCAAGCTTCTGCCGATGAACTTATTAAGCATAGTGAAAGATTAGCGATTGTTGCTGAAAAAGGGAGCGAACCAATATGGCCCAAATAGGTCAGTCAAAACTTTTTATTATCATAGTAGTAGCCTTTCTATTGATATCTATACCAAGTTATGGACAACAAACCAAAATTGATTATTACCAATCAGATAATGTTACCAATGCAATTCCTTATTTTGAAAATCGGTTTAAAATAGATGCCTTGCTTGAAGAAATAACACTGTTATTTTATCGAAGAAGTGGCACGCCACCCATCATACTTGTGCGCCCTGATGGCACAAAAATTAAAATTAATAATTTACCTAAAGATAAAGTCACTTGGTTTGATGATCGTACTTTTGATTTAATCACCATTAAAAATCCAATGCCCGGCCCTTGGCAGGCTATTGGTGATATTTTACCGCAAAGCCACATTATGGTTGTCACTGATGTCACTATTAAAGTTGACCCCTTACCTGAGGTTATCCTCTCGGGAGAAACCTTAAAAATTGAAGGGCACCTTTATAACGGAGAACAAGCTATTGACGATCCACTCTTTCGTGACGTTATTAACCTCAATGTAGATTTTTTTAGTACCAATAATTCTGCGTATGATAATTTTGGTGCTGAACCCATTAAAATAGCGCAGTTTCGTGATGATGGCCGTGACTTAGATGAGTATGCCAAGGATGGTGTCTTTACCGGCGAATTTGAACTTGCTTTTGCTCCGGGTGAATGGCTACCTATTTACTCTGTTATTATGCCGATGGCTACTCGAGAGTTACGACAAAAACCCATTATTTTGCAAAAGACACCAATTACCATTTCTGTTGAACCCGTAATGGAAGTCGGGAAGTCTCACAAGGTCATCTTTACTATCGACCCTACTTATGTAGATGTGGATAGTGTTTTGTTTCAAGGGAAAGTTATTTTTCCAGACCGTCAAGAAGTACCATTTTCTATTATGGAAGGAAAAGGTAATTTACGTACTTACGAACTTGCTTACACCGAGTCAGGTGTTCATCGTATACAAGTGAGTGTTTTTGGCAAAACAATTAACGGCCGCGAATTCCGTTTAGTGTTAGAACAATTTACCTTTAATGCAGAAAGTAAAACGGGCTTAGTGATGCCGACCCTAAATGCTAATGGTGAAATGACATCACTCCCTGTAGACAAAGCGGATGTTGTTATTACCGATAAAATTATATTAGCAGAGGAAAAAGCTAAACAATTAGCCATGGAGTTGCAAGAAGCTAAAGTCGAACAAGAAAGGGCAAAAAGTGAAAAAGATCTACAAACTTATATTATTATTGCTGTTGCAAACGTCGGAATCGTCCTTATTGCGTTAGTCTTTTACTTTATATCTCGCCGAAAAAAGAACAAAAAATGATGAATAGCCAATTAAATAAAGCCATTTTTGAATGTAATTCCTCCGTATTGTACATCAAACGTGCATACAGTTAATTATATTAAAAAAGTGGTTGACTGCTCTGCGTCTTAACCGTATTATCTCCGCCGCATTCAACGACTTGTTGACGAATGTGTTGATTATACAGCGGAGTGGTAGTTCAGTTGGTTAGAATACCGGCCTGTCACGCCGGGGGTCGCGGGTTCGAGTCCCGTCCACTCCGCCAATTAATCAAAGGTTAAGCACCTAGTTTTACTAAACGTTTAAAACAATACAGCGGAGTGGTAGTTCAGTTGGTTAGAATACCGGCCTGTCACGCCGGGGGTCGCGGGTTCGAGTCCCGTCCACTCCGCCAACATTGTTTAAGTAAAGAATAAGGTTTGAATGACCTAACTATAAAAGGCGTGACATCTTTTATTACAACATTCAAAAGCAATACAGCGGAGTGGTAGTTCAGTTGGTTAGAATACCGGCCTGTCACGCCGGGGGTCGCGGGTTCGAGTCCCGTCCACTCCGCCAACATTGTTTAAATTAAGAATAAGGTTTGAATGACCTAACTATAAAAGGCGTGACATCTTTTATAATAACATTCAAAAGTAAAATCACGGGTTTAAGTACCGTCTACTTAGGTAGTAAAACTTGAAGAAAGCAATACAGCGGAGTGGTAGTTCAGTTGGTTAGAATACCGGCCTGTCACGCCGGGGGTCGCGGGTTCGAGTCCCGTCCACGCCGCCAACATTGTTTAAGTAAAGAATAAGGTTTGAATGACCTAACTATAAAAGGCGTGACATCTGTTATTACAACATTCAAAAGCAATACAGCGGAGTGGTAGTTCAGTTGGTTCGAACACCCCCCTGTCAAGGCTGGGGTCGCGGGTTCGAGTCCCGTCCACTCCGCCAACATTGTTTAAATTAAGAATAAGGTTTGAATGACCTAACTATAAAAGGCGTGACATCTTTTATAATAACATT
>NZ_JACGWC010000017.1:0-82572 GCF_014077545.1 Colwellia sp. BRX10-1 | reverse complement strand
GCGTCTTTTTTTATATCTAGATTTTAGTGAAATAGTCAAAACAGCCAAAGTTACTAACACAGAGCAGGTGTTGTATCGCTGTACCTAAAAGAAGCATCGCATAATTGCAGATTTTAGTGCTCACGGGAATTCAAGAAAAGACGCTTAGGCGTCTTTTTTTATATTTAAATTTTAACAAAACAGTCAAAGTCGCTAACACAGAGCAGGTGTTAATAACTTTGCAGTTCAATGAGACTGTCTGGCCTCACTCCTTATGCCTGTAAACGGTCAAACTTCATAAATTGTAACAAATACCTTAACTTTAATTCTTAATAGCAGCTTTATTATTACTTTTTTTAGATTATAGTGAACAAATGATTGTTATAGGATGACCCCAATGAGTAATGAAACTAAAAAGATATTAGTAGTTGATGATGATATGCGCCTTCGAGCGCTTTTAGAGCGATATTTAGTTGAACAAGGGTTTGCTGTGCGTACTGCGGCGAGTTCAGAGCAAATGGATCGTTTACTTGAGAGAGAGAATTTTCACTTGTTAGTCTTAGATTTGATGTTACCTGGCGAAGATGGCTTATCTATATGTCGTCGCTTACGTCAACAATCTAATGATATGCCAATTGTCATGCTAACCGCCAAAGGCGATGAAGTTGATCGTATTATTGGTTTGGAACTCGGTGCTGATGATTACATGCCAAAACCTTTTAACCCAAGAGAATTATTAGCGCGAATTAAAGCTGTGTTGAGACGTAGGGTACAAGAAGCTCCTGGCGCTCCTTCACAAGAAGAGAACATTGTTTCTTTCGGTGAGTATCAACTTAACCTTGCCACTAGAGAGATGGTAAAAGGCGATATTAATATGCCTTTAACGAGTGGCGAATTTGCTGTTTTAAAAGCCCTGATCACTCACCCGAGAGAGCCACTGTCTCGTGATAAACTGATGAATTTAGCGCGTGGTCGTGATTATTCAGCTTTAGAGCGTAGTATTGATGTACAGGTTTCACGTTTAAGAAGAATGTTAGAAGTAGATCCGGCAAAACCTCGTTATATTCAAACGGTTTGGGGTTTAGGCTACGTCTTTGTGCCTGAAGGTAAAGAAGTCAATTAGTGCGTTTAACACCGTTACCTACCTTATATAAGCGAAGACCCTACTATGGATGTAAACCATGAAAATATTGCCACGTAGTGCCTTTGGGCAAACCGTACTCTTGATTGGTTTTTTACTCTTGATTAATCAAGTTGTTTCTTGGGTATCAATGGTTTATTACATCATCCAACCTAATACTCAGCTAACTAATGAGTTGTTAGCAAAACAAGTACGGGTTGTGCTTATTGATATTGATGATGATCTGCTTAGAAAGGCATTCTCAAGATCATTTCAAGAAAAAACGGGCATTGAAGTTTATCGTGAAAGTGACGCATTATCGTCAGGGTTGGCAGAAGCTACCTATCTTGCGCATCGCTCTAAAGAGATGTCAAAATTACTTGATGGCGATGCTGAACTGAGACTGACCCAAGGAGGGGAGCAATATATATTCTGGATCAGGCCTCCGCAAGCGCCACATTATTGGATCAGAATTCCCCTTTCAGGTCTAGAAGAAGCAAACTTTTCTCCGCTTACAGTGGTGTTAATGTTTCTGGGCCTATTAAGTGTCATTGGCGGTTGGTTGTTTGTTCGGCAAATAAATCGTCCTTTAAAAGCATTACAAAAAGCCGCAGAAGATGTCGGGCGTGGCGAGTTTCCTCAGCCATTAGCCGAGTTAGGAACCACTGAAATTGTTGCGGTAACTCAAGCTTTTAATCATATGTCTCGAGGTATAAAACAGCTCGAAGACGATCGTAACTTATTGATGGCCGGAATTTCTCATGATTTACGCACGCCATTAACCAGAATTCGCCTTGCGGCGGAGATGATGTCAACACAAGATGAGTTTTTAAAAGAGGGTATCGAAGGCGATATTGATGATATGAACAGTATTATTGATCAGTTTATCGACTACATTCGCCATAACAGTAAAGATAAGCCTGAGCTTTGCGATCTCAATCACTTAATTAATGATGTGATGCAAACCGAACTTATTTATGGTCGGCAGATAAATTTTTCAGAGCAAGAACTACCTGAAATACCGCTACGCTTTGTTGCGATGAAGAGAGCGGTTGCTAACATTATTCAGAATGCCTTACGTTACTCTGATGGAGATATTGATATTATTACCGGGATTTCAGCGGATAAAAAGTCAGTGTATTTCTGTGTGTCTGACAACGGCCCTGGTATTCCTGAAGAAGATATAGAACGTTTGTTCCAACCTTTTACGCAAGGGGATAAAGCGCGAGGCACAGAAGGAAGTGGTTTAGGCTTAGCGATAATAAAGAAGATAGTGAATACTCATGGTGGTGATGTTCTGTTAACTAACCGTGCTGAAGGCGGTTTATCAGCCAAGGTTTTATTACCCATTAAATAAATTTTCTGAAATTCACATAGTAACCGTGCGTTGCACAATGGACTGATGCAATAGAAGGCATGTCTCACTAAGAATGGTCATGCTGTGATGACTGTTCATCCTGAACAGAAAAAAGCCGCTAAACGTTAAGTTTAGCGGCTTTTTAGTGATAACATTTAAATATTAAGTCTTTATAGCTGAGGTCCAGCATCGACTAATGACTTACCATTATCAGTATCAGTAAACTTACTAAAGTTTTTAACAAAGCGCTTAGCTAAATCTTCTGCTTTAGTGTTCCACTCTTCTTTATCTGTGTAAGTATCACGAGGGTCAAGAATATCGCCTTCAACCCCTGCAACACTCGTTGGGATTTCTAAATTAAATAACGGTAAAACAGTAGTTTCAGCGCTATCTATAGAACCATCTAGAATCGAATCAATAATCGCACGAGTAGCCTTTATTGAGATACGTTTACCCGTACCATTCCAACCGGTGTTAACTAAGTAAGCTTCAGCACCAACGGCTTGCATACGTTTACGTAGAACTTCAGCATACTGAGTAGGGTGCAAGCTTAGGAAGGCTGCGCCAAAACAACTTGAGAATGTCGGAGTCGGCTTGGTAATACCACGCTCAGTTCCAGCAAGTTTAGCTGTAAAACCAGATAAAAAGTAATATTCAGTTTGTGCGGGGGTTAACTTTGAAACAGGTGGTAATACACCAAAAGCATCGGCAGTTAAGAAAATAACTTTTTTCGCATGACCAGCACGAGAAATAGGCTTAACAATATTTTCAATATGATCAATTGGGTAAGACACACGGGTATTTTCAGTTTTTGAGTTATCATCAAAATCAATTTTACCGTGTTCATCAACGCTAACATTTTCTAATAATGCATTTCGACGTATCGCATTATAAATATCAGGTTCATTTTCTTTGCTTAAGTTGATCGTTTTAGCGTAACAACCACCTTCAAAGTTAAACACACCATTATCATCCCAGCCATGTTCGTCATCGCCGATAAGTTGACGCTTTGGATCTGTAGAAAGCGTTGTTTTACCTGTACCTGATAAGCCGAAAAATACCGCTACATCGCCTTCTTCACCGACGTTTGCACTACAGTGCATTGAAGCAATACCTTTTAAAGGTAATAGGTAGTTCATCATTGAGAACATACCTTTTTTCATTTCTCCGCCGTACCAAGTACCGCCGATCAATTGAATTTTTTCAGTAAGGTTAAAGGCAACAAAGTTTTCAGAGTTAAGACCTTGTTCTTGCCATTTATCGTTAGTTGTTTTAGCACCATTCATTACGATGAAATCGGGTTCGTAATCTTTCAACTCTTCATCTGAAGGGCGAATAAACATGTTTTTAACAAAGTGAGCTTGCCATGCAACTTGAGTGATAAAGCGAACTTTTAAGCGTGTATCGGCATTAGCACCACAGTAAGTATCGACAACAAATAAACGCTGTTTAGAAAGTTGAGTAGTCACTAAAGTCTTTAAATGATCCCAAGTTTCTTGCGTCATTGGTTTGTTATCATTCTTACCTTGATCAGACCACCAAACCGTATCACGGCTAGTATCATCACGAACAATATATTTATCTTTAGGTGAGCGACCGGTAAAAATACCCGTATCGACGTTAACCGCACCAAGTTCGGTTTCTATGCCTTTATCAAAACCAGTCAGTTCAGACTTAGTTTCTTCAGCAAAGAGTAACTCGTAAGACGGATTGTAAACAATCTCGGCAACATCATTGATGCCATATACAGATAAATCAATTGAGCTTTCTAAAGAAGCCATAGCGAATACTCTCCTAAAAGTACGACAGTGAACATTTTGTGTTAAACATGTTTGAGAACGCAATTTTAGGCGATTATTAGACAAAACGAAAGCAAAATTTCTTTCGTTGTGAAAGTTTTCACTATAACTTTCATTTATAGTGGTAGGGGGGAAGATACGGTGACTGAGTAATTAAACTAAATATTTTACCATTAGAACCATGTTAATTTATTTTAATTGTTTTATTACAAGAACTTATTGCTGGTTTTGCTTTATGGGAGAGACTGTAGATTATGCTGTTGATTCGCATAATCTACAGTGAATTTATTTTTGTAAAAGGAACAAAACAATTAAATAAATGTTTTGTTCTGTAAGGAATAAGTTGCAAATGAAAGTTATAAAAGTCAAAAGCTGACAATAGCGACAAGTTACAGCAAGTATCTCACTAACATTTGTCAGGCGACTAATGATATTGGAAGAAAATTACTGCCTGGTTAAAATATATCGCCGTTACTACTCTCATCAAAAATACGTGAGCCATCAAGTATTTCACTACTATTATCTTGTGTTACCGATTCTGTTGGCGCGGTGCCAAACTGAAAGTATTCAAAAAAGCTGGTTTTATCTGTTTTATTGGTCAGTTTACCGCTGCTTTTATCAATGCGTACTGACACTATATCAACAGGCTGAATAAAAGGTTCTTCAGGATGAGCAACTAATGCAACTTCCATAAAGTCTATCCAAGCTGGTTGTGCTGATTTTGCACCAGCTTCGCCACCGGTAATTTGATATTTATCGAGATTGCTATTATAACGTGTTTTACCCAAACTTCTGCCAGGGTCATCAAAGCCTACCCAAGAAGTAGTGACCAATCGACGGCTAAAGCCTGAAAACCACGCATCTTTTGATTGATTTGTTGTCCCTGTTTTTCCTGCAATATCATGTCGTTTTAATGTTTGTGCGCGCCATCCTGTTCCTCGCCAAAACGGTTTCATTTGATAATCTGAACCCCAAATTGCCGCATTTAATGCTTGTGTCACTAAAAAAGCGTTCTGCGGGCTAATCACTCGTTCAGCTTTAATAAGTGGACGTAGGTCTTTTTCAGCTAAAAGCTCAAGCGGGACTGAGGAATTATTAATATCTCGTTGCTTAATTTCTAGTGAACATATGTCACAGGCAATAGCTGGATTTGCTTGGAAGAGGACTTTACCAAACGAATCTTCTATTCTATCAATTAAATAGGGTCTGATTAAATAGCCGCCGTTCGCGAAGGTTGCAAATCCGGTGGCCACTTCTAATGGTGTTAGAGATGCAGAGCCTAGAGCAAGTGTTTCGTTTCGTGGTAAATCGTTGGGTACAAAGCCAAAGGCTGCTAAATGCGGAATTATTTTGTCTAATCCAACCGCTCTTAATAGTCTAACGGCGATAACATTTTTAGATTGTGCAAGTGCTAATCGAACCCGAATGTCGCCGTTATAAATAGGGGGAGAGTTTTCTGGACGCCAAACTGAACCTGAACTTTCATCCCATTGGTTAATTGGCGCATCATTGACAAGTGTGGCTAAGGTAAAGCCATTATCTAAAGCGGCGGAGTAAATAAAGGGCTTTATGTTAGAGCCCACTTGTCGTTTTGCCTGTGTAACTCGATTAAACTGGCTTTGCTGAAAGCTAAATCCGCCAATAGCTGCTTTTATCGCACCATTATCTGTTGATAAAGAGACGAGAGCAGAACTCACTTCTGGTAGCTGGCTTAATGTAAAACCCTGCGCGGTTTTAATAACAAAGACAACATCGCCATATTGGAGTATTTCATTGGCAAGCTTAGGTGCAGCGCCCTGTTTTTCATCATTAATAAATTCGCGTGCCCACGACATGCCTTGCCATAATATATCGCCTTCTTGCAAAGTGATGTGGTTATTATCTTGATGACCTAAAAATTTAATCGTCGCTGACTGTTCAGCAATACCTGTGATCACAGCAGGAAAAAGTGTTTGATAATTATCGATTTTATTAAGCGCTTTGATAACTTCATCATCGCTGAGCTCAGCTACCTTATCAATAGTACTTGTATTTTCAGTTAACTCTGGGCGTAAAGAAACGACTGCGCCACGATATCCATGTCGCAAATCGTATGACAGTAAGTTATCGATTACTGCTTTTTGTGCTGCTCTTTGAAAATCTGAGTTAACCGTTAGATAAACATTGTAGCCACCGGTATAGGCAAGCTCTTTTCCATAGAGATCGACCATCTCTTGGTGTGCCATCTCTGCTATGTATGGCGCATTCAACTCAATTTCTACACTGTGTCTCTTGCCGGTAATAGGGGCTTGGTTTGCTTGTTCCATCTCTGTTGAGTTGATATAGCCTGCGCTATACATACGCTGTAAAACAATTGCGCGATTGGTCTTGGCGTTATCAGGCGAACTTATAGGGTTTCTGTTAGAAGGTGCTTTAGGTAAACCAGCAAGTACCGCTATCTGTGCCAGTGTTAAGTCTTTAACATCTTTACCGTAATATACTTGTGCTGCTGCGCCAAAACCAAAGCTACGATGACTTAACGGTATTTTATTCATGTACAGGGCGAGTATTTCATCTTTTGTGAGTAAACTTTCAATATGGAAAGTTAAAAATATTTCACGGATTTTTCGAGTGTAGGTTACTTCAGAGGATAAGAAAAAGTTTCGTGCCACTTGCATGGTAATGGTACTTGCACCCCCTTTGTTTTGTCCCATCAGTTTACCGAGTACAGCTCTGCCTAGTCCAATTGGGTCGACGCCAAAATGTGAATAAAAGCGATCGTCTTCACTGGCTAAAATGGCGTTAATCAGTTGTTGTGGAAATTCGTTAAGCTTTAAGGGGATGCGTTTTTTTTCGCCAAACTGATTGATTAACTTATTATCGGCACTAAAAATTTGCATCGGCGTTTGCCATTGCATGTCTTTTAATGAAGTCACACTGGGCAATTCACTGCGCATTGATAAATATAAAGCGGCTAAAGACAAACAAGCTAAAAATATAAAGATTAGCCCTACTTTTATGAGACGTTTAAATAAAAGCACTAAATTTTTCTCTCAATATTGGACAAAAAAACGATTAATAACACTAGTATATCCTTTAAAAGCATGTAATAAATGTATTTATCTCAGGTTTATGCCTAATATAAAGCAATGCAATAATGTTTATTTAAATTTATTTATTTAAATTGTGTCGTTATTAGTGAATTTACTCATATTAGTAGGATGTTATGCTCAGCAGTCTTTTTAAAAAGAATACATCTTTAATAGTTGGTATTGATATTGGTTCTCATGCAATAAAAGCGGTTTTGTTAAGTCAAGACGATGAAGGGTATGTGCTGGAAGCATTAGCAACAGAAGTTATGCCCCGTGGCGCTATTATTGACCGAGAAATCCAAGACATTGATGCCGTTGGCAAAGTTGTTACTAAAATCAGAAAAGAAATTACCTCTTCAGTCAATCAAGCTGCAGCAGCCGTTTCTGGACAAACCGTTATTACTAAAGTTATCTATATGGACGTTAATTTGTCTGAGCACGAGCTCGCCAGTCAAATTGAAATTGAAGCCGATAGTTTAATTCCTTACCCTTTAGATGAGGTTAGTTTAGATTTTGAAAAACTGGACATTAATGAATCAGACCCAACCAAGGTTAATGTTTTATTAAGTGCTGCTCGAACCGAATCAGTAGAAGCGAGAGTTGCGGCTTTAGAATTGGGAGGATTTCAAACTAAGGTTATTGATGTTGAGTCATATGCCGTGAGTCGAGCCTACGATTTAAGTTTATCGCAATTACCCGATGATGCTAAAGACAAAACGGTTGCTATAGTTGATGTGGGCGCGGTGATGACCTTGTTTTCGGTGACTGATGCTGGCGCACATATTTATAGCCGGGATCAACTCTTTGGCGGCGAACAATACACTCGATCAATTGTTTCATATTATAATCAAACCTTTGAAGAAGCCGAGCATGCCAAAATAACGAATGACTTGCCGCCTAATTATACCTTTGAAGTTTTAGGACCGTTTCACACCATTTTTACACAGCAAATTCGCCGTGCAATACAAATGTTCTTAACCTCTAGTGGGAAAAAGAAAGTAGATTATATTATTGTTTCAGGTGGTAGTGCTAATGTTGAAGGTCTTGAAGCCTTGTTAACTGAAGAATTAGGTATCCATACTATTATTGCCAATCCTTTTAAATCGATGACAGTTGCCGACAGTGTAGATAAAGATGTGTTAGATAAAACCGCCGCTCAATATATGGTAGCAGCAGGTTTAGCATTGAGGAGCTTTGTTTCATGGCATTTATAAATCTACTCCCATGGCGCGAAGAAGCCGAAAAAGCCAAACAACGTGAGTATTTTACCCTACTTACTATTGTTGCCGTAATCGCCTTCGCACTGGTTTTTATTATTAGTCAATTTTACCAAATGCGTATTGATGGTCAAAATTCACGTAATCAGTTTTTAAAAACAGAAATTGCTCTTCTAGACGCCCGTATTATAAAAATTAAAAACTTAAACGAAAAGAAAAAAGAATTACAAAAAAGAACTCAAGTGGTTGAACAACTTCAGCGCAGCCGAAATGTGGGTACCCAAGTTTTTGATGAAATAGCTAAAATAGTGCCAACAGGTGTTTATTTGACCCGTCTTGAAAAACAGGGCAACAGTATTAACATCGTTGGCAAAAGTGAATCGAATAATCATTTAGCGAATATGATCCGTGAAATAGAGCGCTCGGTGTTATTTACCGATGCAATTTTAGAATCTATTACGACCAATGAAGCAAAAAACAAATTATTGAGTGACTTTAAAATGCGGGTGCGTATTAAAGGCTTATTAAATAGTGGAGATGACGGAAAAGTCATCACTAACGGAGGTAAATCATGAACATAGATTTAACTCAATTCTTTGAACAATTTGAAGGTTTAGAGGCTGATAACGTTGGGCAATGGCCAAAAGCTGCCAAAATAACATTAGCCGTTTTTATCGCTATCGTGGTTTTGGTGTTAGGTTATTTTTTATTAATCAGTGATAAAATAACAACACTCGATAATTACGCGGCGGAAGAAGTTACACTAAAAAGCCAATATCAAATAAAATACCATGTTGCTGCCAATTTAGAGTTATTTGAGCAGCAAATGAAAGAGGCAGAGGCCTTATTTGCCAATCAATTAAGAAGTTTGCCTGAAAGTCATGAAACCCCTGGCTTACTTGATGATATAACTTTTGTTGGGACAACAAGTGGGCTGAAATTTGTTAAGCTTAATTGGCAGCCAGAAATAACCCGTGAAATTTATATTGAACTTCCTATTGATATTGAAGTGGTTGGTTCTTATCATGAGTTTGGTAACTTTGTCAGTAAAATTGCTGGGTTACCTCGAATTGTTACTTTGCATGACTTTGATGTCGACATTAACAATATGGAAAATGGTTTGCTGGGTTTAAAACTACAAGCAAAAACTTATCGTTATCGAGAGGCTGAAGAAAAATGAAAAAGTCAGTCTTATTTATTGCGCTTGTTATCAGTGTCAGTGGTTGCTTTGATGATACCAGTGATTTACGAACCCATATAGCGACAGTGCAGGCAAATACACCTAATGTTATTAAACCTATGCCGGTAATTTCAAAGTTTGGTCATTTTGACTATTCAGCGCAAGGGTTACGAAGTCCATTTGATAAACCAGAAGTTGAAGCAATCCAACAGAAAATTCAACAGATGTCAGGATGTTTGAGTCCAGATCCTCGTCGCCGTAAGCAGCCCTTGGAAAAGTATCCGCTCAGCAATTTATCAATGCGAGGAACTTTAGGAGAACAAGAGATTATTTGGGCACTTGTTGAGGCCTCTGATGCAACCTTACATCGAGTTGCTGTTGGAAGTTATTTAGGGTTGAATCATGGTCGCATTACAATGGTGAATCCATTTGATGTTAAAGTTAGAGAATTAATTGCTGATGGCGCTGGTTGTTGGGTCGAACGTGAGACGACACTTAAAATGGTCAAGTCAGGTACAGAGGGGCAAGGGAAGTAATGTTGCTATTTAATAAAATAAAAACTAATCAGTCAGTTACATTAACGGTAACGCGAAGTGTTATCACCGCAGTGATGCTCTATTCTTTGGCTTTTTCGGCATGGTCTAGTGATCTAATCGGTATTAAATATAATACTTTACAGAACGATGAAATAGAGTTGCAGTTTGAACTCACCGAAACCATTGTTAATCCACCCGTGATGAAAACGGCGATGAATCCTGCTCAAATTAGCATTACCTTTGATGCGAATGAGTTTAATGAAAAGTTATTAAAAACCATTGTTGAACATGCCGGTGTTAGTCATGTTAGCGTGCAAAAATTAGCAGGAAAAGTGGTTGCTACGGTTCACTTAGATCAACTGTCAGTTTTTGATATTAAGCAAAATGGTAAGTTCTTCTCATTAATTCTCAATAAAGGTGTGGGCGACTCGCCGATTACCCAGGTCAATCCATTAGGTAATACCTTTATTAACAACATTGATTCGATAGATTTTCGTAATGGTGAAAACAATGAAGCACAAATACTGGTTTACCTTGATGACAGTATGGTTGCTGTTGATGTGACAGACAAACTCGGCAAGCTGTATATCGAATTCCATAACACCCAAATTATTGACGATTTACTTTATAAATTAGATGTTACCGACTTTGGTACGTTAGTTACTGGCATCGAAACCTTTAGAGAGGGACGTAATGCCAAGTTTATTGTCGATATCAATAGTGATTTTACTTTTAAGCATCAACAGATTAATAATGTTTTTTCATTAACCGTTGTTAAAAATGATAAGGCGCCCGGTTACTTAGAAGAAGATGGTGATTTTAGTGGTCGCGCTATTTCTTTAAATTTTCAAGACATTCCTGTTCGTACCGTTTTACAAATTATTGCTGATTACAATGGCTTTAACTTAGTGACCAGCGATAGCGTCTCTGGAAATGTGACTTTGCGTTTAGACGGCGTGCCATGGGATCAGGCCCTTGATATTATATTAAAAGTTAAAGGCTTAGATAAGCGTATGGAAGGCAACATTTTAATGGTTGCTCCGAGCGACGAACTTTCTGCCCGTGAAGCACGTGATTTACAAGCTAAACAGCAAGTCGCTGAGCTTGCGCCACTCTACTCTGAATATGTACAAGTAAATTATGCTAAGGCAACCGACTTTGCTAACTTAATTAAAAATGATGACAACAGTATTTTGTCAACACGTGGCAGTGTCAGTGTTGACGAGAGAACGAATACCTTATTAATTCGTGATACGGCGAAAAGTATCGAAGATATAAAGCGTATGGTCAATGTTTTAGATATTCCTGTACGACAAGTGATTATAGAAGCGCGTATGGTCACAGTGAAAGACAGCATTAATGAAGAGTTAGGTATACGCTGGGGGGTTACTGATACTGACGGGGAATATGCGGGCTCTGGCTCCTTAGAGGGGGCTAATTCTGCGGCAAGTGGGCTGGTACCTAATTTAGCTGACCGATTAAATGTTAACTTACCCGTAGCAAACCCAGCAGGTAGTATTGCTTTTCAAGTGGCGCGATTAGCCGATGGTACTATATTGGATCTTGAGTTGAGCGCGATGGAGAAAGAAAACAAGGGTGAAATTATCGCAAGCCCAAGAATTACTACGGCAAATCAAAAACAAGCGTATATTGAACAGGGGGTCGAAATTCCCTATCAAGAAGCATCATCAAGTGGCGCGACATCAACCCAATTTAAAAAAGCTGTGCTTAGTTTAACGGTAACACCACACATTACCCCAGACGATCGTATTATTCTTGATTTAGTTGTTACTCAAGATACCGTCTCTGATGTACAAAGTGGCCAAGCACCCGCAATTGATACTCAGCGAATAGGTACACAAGTGCTAGTTAATAATGGCGAAACGATTGTTCTTGGCGGAATTTATCAACAAGCAATTATCAGTACAGTATCAAAAGTACCTGTTTTAGGCGACATTCCCTATTTTGGTTGGCTATTTAGAAATAGCAACAACTTTAATGAGAAAAAAGAATTATTAATTTTTGTGACACCACGCATCGTAACTGAGCGTTTTTAAACAACTTTGTGAGTTACTGAGTAATTTCATTTTATTTTCGTCTTAGTTAACTTGCAATGTACACCGAACAATTGCGATAATTACGCCCTCAAAATTTTCGGAGGGGGTTCCCTCATATTTGTAAACGTAATTATTTATACGAGCTGAAGTTAATCTAATGGCAGAAAAACGTAATATTTTCCTTATCGGCCCTATGGGCGCTGGTAAAAGCACAATTGGTAGAGAATTAGCTGATAGGCTACATCTTGAGTTTTTTGACTCTGATCAGGAAATAGAGCGCCGAACAGGTGCAGACATCGCATGGGTTTTTGATCTTGAAGGCGAAGAAGGCTTTCGTAAAAGAGAAGAAGGTGTAATTGAAGACCTAAGTGAAAAACAAGGTATTGTTTTAGCGACTGGTGGTGGTTCAGTGATAAGTACACAAGTACGTAATCGCTTATCGGCACGAGGCATAGTTGTCTACTTAGAAACAACTATAGACAAGCAAGTGGCTCGTACGCAGCGTGATCGTAAACGTCCATTGTTGCAAACCTCTGAAGAACCACGCACAGTACTTGAGAATCTAGCAATAGAACGCAATCCTTTATATGAAGAAATTGCTGACGTTATTGTAAAAACAGATGATCAAAGTGCTAAAGTTGTTGCCCATAAAATTGTTGAGCGCTTAGATTTCTAAAAGCGGCTAGGCACTCAAAAAAAGACCTAAAAATGACAACGCTAAATGTTGAACTCGGTACACGCAGTTACCCCATCTATATTGATAGCGGACTATTAACTAATAATAGTCTGCTTACTCAGCATATTCGTGGTAAACGAGTATGCATCGTTTCTAATAATATTGTTAAGCCGTTATATCTTGCTACTTTAAAAGCAAAATTAAGCGCTTTCGACGTTGACGAAATAATATTACCTGATGGCGAAGCTCAAAAGTCACTTGCAAACTTTGATGTGATCATGTCACATTTATTGGCCAATGGTCATGGGCGAGATTCGACATTAATTGCTTTAGGCGGCGGTGTTATTGGTGATATTACCGGCTTTGCAGCCGCATGTTACCAACGCGGAATCAACTTTATTCAAGTTCCAACCACATTACTTTCACAAGTCGACTCTTCTGTCGGTGGTAAGACAGCGGTTAATCATCCTTTAGGTAAAAACATGATTGGCGCTTTCTACCAGCCAAAAGCTGTTCTTATTGATATTGATAGCCTTAGCACTTTACCTATCCGCGAATTCAATGCGGGCATGGCTGAGGTGATTAAGTACGGTATCTTAGGTGATAGTGATTTTTTTGCTTGGTTAGAAAGCAATATTGAAAAAATAAAATCAGCGGATAAAAACACACTGATTGAAATGGTTAAAACTTGCTGTCAATGCAAAGCAGATATTGTTGCCGCTGATGAGACCGAATCCGGCGTAAGGGCATTATTGAATTTAGGCCATACCTTTGGTCATGCTATCGAAGCCGATCAAGGTTACGGTAACTGGCTTCATGGTGAAGCTGTCGCTACTGGCATGGTACTTGCCTCTAAGTTATCAGTAGCAATGAATTTGCTTGAAGCGTCAGATCTTCGTCGTATAGAAACATTAATTGCCGCGTTTGATTTACCATTAACAGCGCCTGAAAGTATGGGCTTTGAAGAATTTATTTGTCACATGCGTCGTGACAAAAAGAATTTGGCAGGTGTATTACGTTTAATCGTACCCACCGCTATTGGTCAATCAGAAATGCGTGATGATATTAGTGAGGAGATGCTTCAACAAATTCTGTAATTTTAATACAGAACAGGTGAAACATGTCTGCACAAGCACATGCCACAGAATATAACGCTCCACAAAGTGTAACAACCATTAGTGCTAACGCACGCGTTGATTATATTTTACGCTTTTCAAAGCATGCCGTTTTGGTTGTTGACCAAGATGCCAATGTTTATTCTCAAGTAGCGAGTCAGTTTCTTGGCTCTTTGGGTAATGATCACAATGCTGCTTTTATCGCTATATCACCTAAATTAAACGATATTCAAATTCGCTGTCGTATTGTTGAGCAACTTTTCGCTGACACTCTATTTGATCCTGAGCAGTCTTTAGCTGTTAGCTTGATCAATTTATCTAAGCAAGAAAAGCAAACCATTGATATTGTCATCGAACACGCCCAGTTTCTCTCCGTACAGATTTTGCATGAACTATGTCAATTAACTGACATAGCTAAAAAAGCCAATTATGCAATCAGTGTGCTTATGCTTGGTACGCCAAAAGCTGGACTTTTATTGGCGCAAAATAAATCACTATTCCATAAAAAAATCTCAGTTTTATCTGGAGAAACAGGTCAGTTATTAACCCTTAACTCCAAAGCATTCAAAGTGAAGACATCACTTTTTACCTTCAGTCGTTTTACGAAGTGGACCTTAATTTTTATCTGTTTCGTGATTTGCTTAGGGGCAACAGGTTATTGGTTGTTTCAACAAGATGTTTTTAGTGCGAACACCCAGCTTAAATTAAAAGCGGTACCAGCAAACTCGACCAGTATTATTTCAGCCTATAATAAAAATGTGAGTGCTCCAGCGAAGAGTGAAGATATATTTCTTTCGTTAACCGCACCCGACCCAGGGATAAAGGTTCTAATTAGTCTACCGGCAGAGCCAAATGATATCGTTCAAGCGATTGTCAACGCAGAAAAAGACGTCGTTGAGTCGACAGAGCCAATAGCCACCGCTAAAGTTAAGCGCTTTGCATCGTTTCTTGATAAAAAAGGGGATACTGAAAATAAAGCTTCTGTTACCTTATCAACGGGTAAAACCGTAATAGAGGCTTTATCCGTTAAAAAGTCAGAAAATAAAGTGACCCCCCTGATTACGCAAGCCGCTATTCCAGTAAACTCGATTGAAGATGTTGGCGCCCAAGCCACTTACTATATAAGCGCACCATCGGGCTTTGTTATACAAATTGCTGGTTTTACTCGTCTTTCCGTATATCAGGAGTTTATACCTGATTTTGTCGGTCTCAAGATTAAAAGTTACTACCGACTATTTAACCAACAACCTATGCTAATGATAACCTCTGAGGTTTTTGAGACTCGTTTGGCCGCAGAAAAGGCTGTTACGTTACTGCCAAGTAGTATTAAAGTTTATCAGCCGTGGGTAAAGTCACTTCAAGCAATTAATAATGAAATCAATGCTTATCAAGACTCCCAATAATAAGCTAATCAGGATACAATTCGTTTTCTATTTTAAACGTCTATTTAAGCCTAGCACTTAAATAATGAGTTGTAAGGCAAATGGGTTAAATGATCAAAAAGCATCGAGCATTTTTAAAGTGGGCTGGCGGAAAATACGGCCTCAGCGATGTAATTAATAAAATGTTACCCAAAGGGGAGCGTTTAGTCGAACCTTTTGTCGGTGCTGGTTCAGTATTTCTGAACAGTAATTTTGACCATTACTTGTTAAATGATATAAATCAAGACTTAATCAATCTCTATAATATTATTAAAGAAAACCCACAAAAATTTATCAAAGATTCAGCGATATACTTTACGCCTGAATATAATCAATCTGAAGTTTATTACCGGTTACGCAAAGAGTTTAATGCCAGTAGTGACAGCTACTTTCGTTCGCTGGTATTTCTTTATATGAACCGTCATGGTTATAATGGCTTATGTCGATATAATAAATCGGGCGGTTATAATGTTCCCTTTGGTAAGTATAAACGTCCATATTTTCCTGAAAATGAAATGCTGTATTTTGCCGAAAAAGCTAAGAAAGCCACTTTTGTTTGTGAAGGTTACCGAGAAACTTTTGCCAGGGCAAAAAGTGGCGATGTCATTTACTGTGATCCCCCTTATGTACCATTAAGTAAAACAGCTAGTTTTACCAGTTATGTTGGTAATGGCTTTGGTTTAGATGAGCAAGCTGATTTAGCCAATATTGCTGAAGAAGTCACTGAGCAAGATAAAATATCAGTATTGATCAGTAATCATGACACTATCTGGACACGTAAAATATATGAGCATGCCAGTAAGCAAAAAACGATACAAGTAGCGCGCACTATTAGCCAAAAGGCGAGTAAACGTAATAAAGTTGCAGAGTTACTGGTACTTTATAAGTAAGCTTCTAAGTCACTTATCTTAAGGTAAAACTAAAGATACTGCCGCGATCAACACGCCTATAAATATAGCGACACCGATTACAGCAGCAATGATGAAGTGGCTTAGTTTTCCTTCACTAAAATCTCTATCGCGGTTTTTATTACTTTGTACGCCAAAAAAAGCGGCGCCGACGCTTTTAGCGGTCGTTTTAAAACTACTGCTTTTATCAGAAGAATTTGTTTTTTTTGATAAGTTTTCCGTTGGCATCATATAATCCTTTTGTTGGGTGACACTTGATAGTCGCTTACTTTTCGCGCTAAAACAATCCTAAATATATTTCATCATTATTATCTACACGTTTTAGCGTTATCGAACGAGCAACTTATTTCAAGGTGATCGCTAACGTGGTGGCGATGAACAATGATTACCTGTTTAACATAACAGGGTAAAGTCGATATAAATTATAAAAAATGCATATATTTTTGACAGTAAAATATAGCTAGTCTATGCTAAATTGTATATTTGTCTAATATACAGATTATTTATCTAATTTACTGATAAAAATAGAAAAAGGATTTTCCATTGAACACTGATTTACTCAATTATGTTAACTTTCCCGCTTTAATTATTAATGAGCAAGGAACTGTAGTTAGTCGTAGTAAACACATCAAGCATAAATATCATATTAATGAGGGAGATGACTTCTTTGCATTATGTGACAGTAAGGTTAGTTTATCTGAATTCATTCTCAACATTTCTAATATGCCTTTAGGCTCAAATGATAAATGTTTAACACATTTTAGTTTTATCCAAAAAAATATAGAGGTGTATGTCAGTATTATCAGTAAACAGCCGATTCTGTTTCTTATTGAATATAGTGCTGAATTACTACAGGACTCATCTGTTATTGATTTAGTCGACCACTCGAATAATTTATTGTCCTTAGTTGATAAAAACTATCACTATTTGTCAGTTAATGAGCAATATAGCCATAAATGGGGCTTGCAAAAAGCGGACATTATTAACCAACATGTTATAACGGTCTTAGGAGAAGAAGCTTTCAATAAAGTGGTTAAGAAAGAGCTCGATTTATGTTTTTCAGGCAAGGTGAGAACTTATACTGATTGGTTTTATTCAGAAAATAAAAAACAAATGCTCTTTCTCAAAGTTGCTTATCAACCTGTTTTTGATAGTCATTCAGACCAAGTTAATTCTGTAGCCGTTACAGTAACTGATATTACCGATATTCAAGTACTCAATGAAAAACTGACGGAACAAGCTTTCCATGATCCGTTAACCACCTTAGATAATCGATACGCTTTAATGGCATATTTCGATAAACTTTCCGCCACACTGACCAGAAATGATTGTTACAGTCTAGTAATGATAGACTTAGATGATTTTAAACGCGTTAATGATTCATACGGTCATAATATCGGTGATGAACTGTTAAAAGCCTTCGCGGTTAACTTAAAAAACACTTTACGTGCCGATGACTTTTGTTGTCGATGGGGCGGAGATGAATTTGTGCTGTTATTAGCGCAAGGAAACACGGCTCAAACATTAGTCACTGCGAGATATAATATAAACGATCGATTTCAGCAACTGCAAGAGAAAGTTTACCAGGTGGCAAAGCATAAATTATCATTGAGATTCTCATTCGGTTTAGCGTTATTTCCTCAACAATCCAAGAGCTTAGAACAACTCATCTCGATAGCAGACAGCAAAATGTACCGAGACAAAAAACTACAAAAGTTAAGTTAAATCTCACCTCAACAAAGGTCCCTAGATTAAGGACCTTTTATTGAAGCATTCACTTTGTTAATAATTATGATAAAAACCATAAGTTTCGTTGATTTTACGGTGTTGCTGATCAGCCCAAAGGTAATACTGATGATCTTGTAGTTGGCTTGCAGCTGCTTTGTCTAACAAAATAACTGCATTTTCATGCATCTGTAATGCGGATGCCGGACACATAGCGGATAAAGCTCCGGTGATCATTGTATTTACTGCTTGGGCTTTATTTTCTCCTGTCGCCATTAATAATACATAGCGAGCATCCATAATAGTGCCAATACCCATGGTCATTGCCATTGTTGGTTGTGTTTCACCGTCTTTAAATAAGCGGCTATTATCTGTCAGTGTTTGCTGGGTTAATGTTTTGATACGGGTACGAGATGATAAGCTCGAAGTCGGTTCATTAAAACCAATATGGCCATTAGCGCCAATACCTAATATTTGTAAGTCGATACCCCCTAATGATTTTATTTTGTTTTCGTAGTTAAGCCCTTGTTCACGAGGGTTTTGGTTATGGTTACACGTTGGTAGGTAGGTATTGATTTGTGCTATGTCTACGTTATCAAATAAATGCTCTTTCATAAAACTCCGATAACTTTGAGCATTATTAGCATTAATATTATGGTATTCATCAAGGTTAAATGACGAGACGTGGCTAAAGCTTAGCCCTTCATTTTTATGTTTATTAACTAAATGTTTATAGAGGCTAATCGGGGTGCTACCGGTAGCAAGACCGAGCACAGGTTTGGCTTTTTTAGTGATTAATTCACTGACCCATAGTGCTGCATGCTCTGCAACTTGTTCAGCATCATCAAAAATAATTATTTGCATGTAAAATCCTTAAAATTTAATTTAATTAGGTAAAGTTTCACTAATGGATGCAAATCGTTATTGTGATGAATATCGGCTTTTTGGTTTCGCTAAATATATTAATTAGGTTTAAATATCTTAGCTATGCCGCCGTTTATTTTTAAATCAACACTAGTATAATTGTACTACGCGAAGATTTTTTTTGCACTGTCTTTAACTATCTTTAAAAAGCCAGTAAAATTATTACTGGCTTATTTTTATTTATAAGTCGATATCAACCGAATAAGAAATGACAAACTTCATATCATCATTATCGATGTCGGTATCAGATACCGCAAAGGTAAAGCCATCTTTACTTAAGCTAACACTGTAATCGTTATAATCTTCTGCGATCATGGCGTCGTCAAAAGAATAATCGCCAAGATGAAAAGCTAAGGTTAAACCATCAGCTACTTCAAACTCTGCTCCCGCTGCAATATATAAGCTGGCATCAGCAAAAGCAGCACCGTCGTCGTTATGAATTCCGTAACTTGCTGAAAGTGAAAAATATGAATAGCCCAAAGAGCCATATATCTCGCCAAAATCATATTCGTTAGTACTATCAGTTTGAGCTGAGTCAGGGTAGGCATAATAAATATAACCCACATCATAACTAACATCTTCGTTTAATTGGCCGCTAAAACCTAAGTAGAAATCTAGTTCAGCACTCGCATCATCACCAAAATCGACATTTGAAGCCCAAGCTCCAGCATAAAAGCCTGAATCGTCAGCATAGTCGATACCACCAGAAATAGCGGCAGCATTGTCTGTTTGGCTAACACCACGCCATATATAGTTACTACTAGCAGCAACATTAGCAGATAAACCTTCAACAGCTGATGCTTGTGTTGATAATAATGAAGTAGCGGCAAGTAAAGATGTGAGCGATATCGATAATAGTGTTTTTTTCATAATAGTCTCTTTATGTAGTAGTTTTTTATTTAATATTTTAGGGCTAAACCATACGTTGCAAGGTAGATGCCTGAGCGACATAATAATATTAATAAATTTTACATAGTTATTTCAATGGCTTGGTGAGGTTGTTTTTTTATTATGAGGGTCTCTCACTAATAGACGAGCTTTATTGGTGCAATTAAATCGTTAACGCTCATAAAAAGTGCATAAAATATCGATTCGTATTATCTCGTATGTCGTGGTCTTTCTTGGCAGTCTTTCACGTTATAGTTAAGCCGTGGTTATAAAAAGTAATCAGAGCACGAAATAATCATGAGCATTCGACACTAAAAGAGCAATCGCTGGGTAACATTGAGTTAAATAACGCTTGGACGCATGAATTTATAGAGTTTTCCCTTAGGTCGTTGTTATAATGTTGCGCAATATTCTAAAAAGGTTTATCTATGTCTTCATTTTTAATTGCTCCTTCTATATTGTCTGCTGATTTCGCACGTTTAGGTGATGATGTTGCTAAGGTTTTAGCTGCGGGTGCCGATGTTGTGCACTTCGATGTAATGGATAATCATTTTGTGCCTAACTTAACTTTTGGCCCAATGATTTGTCAGTCGCTACGTGATTACGGTATTACTGCACCTATTGATGTACATTTAATGGTCAAGCAGGTTGATAGTCTAATTCCAGGCTTTGCTAAAGCAGGCGCAGATATTATCACTTTTCATCCAGAGGCAAGTGATCATATTGATCGTACTCTGCAATTAATAAAAGACCATGGCTGTAAAGCGGGACTGGTACTAAATCCGGCCACACCATTGAATTGTTTAGATTTTGTTATGGATAAACTTGATGTTATCTTGTTGATGTCAGTTAATCCTGGCTTTGGTGGTCAATCGTTTATTCCAACCACATTGGATAAGTTGAGATTAGTAAAAGAGCGCATCATCGCTAGTGGACGTGATATTCGTTTACAGGTTGATGGCGGTGTTAAAGCAGACAATATTGCTGAGATAGCGGCGGCGGGCGCTGACATGTTCGTTGCAGGGTCAGCCATTTTCTCAAAGCCAGATTATAAGCTGGCGATTGATGAAATGCGCAGCGAATTAGCGACAGTTAGCCAATAGTTTAATTAACAAATAAATCAAATAAAATAAAGAGAAATCATGAGTAAACCTATCGTATTAAGCGGCTGTCAGCCATCAGGTGATTTAACCATTGGTAATTATTTAGGTGCGTTAAAACAATGGGTTAGCATGCAAGATAGCCATGAGTGCTATTACATGTTGGTTGATCAACATGCTATTACTGTTCGCCCAAACCCCGCTGATTTGCGAAAGGCGACGCTTGATGGCCTAGCCTTGTATCTAGCCTGCGGCGTTGACCCAGAAAAGAGTACCATCTTTATTCAATCACATGTCCCTGAACATGCTCAGCTTAGTTGGGTGTTAAATTGTTACACACAAATGGGCGAATTGAACAGAATGACGCAATACAAAGATAAGTCACAAAAGTCTGAAGCAAATATGAATTCAGGTTTATTTACTTATCCAGTCTTAATGGCAGCAGATATTCTTCTCTATAATGCTGACCGTGTGCCGGTTGGTGAAGATCAAAAGCAGCATCTAGAATTAGCTCGTGATATAGCGACTCGTTTTAATAATCTTCATGGTGACACATTCACTGTGCCAGACCCTTATATTCCTGAATTTGGTGCGCGAGTAATGAGCTTACTTGAACCAACAAAGAAAATGTCAAAATCAGACGCTAATCCTGGTAATTTTATTGGCTTATTAGAAGACCCTAAAAAAATCAGTAAAAAAATCAAACGCGCCATGACTGATTCTGATGAAGAAGCTAATATTTATTTCAATATTGAAGAAAAACCAGGTGTATCAAATTTACTGTCTTTATTGTCTTGTTGTACAGGTGAAACCGTTGAGCAGTTAGTACCACAATATGAAGATAAAATGTACGGGCACTTAAAAGGTGACGTTGCTAATGCTGTGGTTGCTTTATTAGAACCTATTCAGCAAAGATATCATCAGATCCGTGAGGACCAGGCTTATTTAGATGCAGTGATGAAAGCAGGCGCTGAAAAAGCATCAGCTAGAGCAAGTAAAATATTAGCAAAAGTTTATGATGCGGTAGGTTTTATTCCTCGACCTTAATGTGTCGTCATCACTCAGTCGTTATTCTCTGGGCTAACAAACAAAAAAGCTAACGAACTCGTTAGCTTTTTCTGTTTATTAAGGTGCTTTATTTGTCTTCAAGTGCTGCTTCTTGCGCATCGTTAAATAATGTTTTACTGCTCTCAAGAAAGCCTTGAACATTATTGCTGTGAGTAAATAAATAACTTGGCGCCATTAACGTGGTATTAAAAGCGGGACGGATACTGAATTCAGGTTTTTTACTTAACTGAATTAAGAAGCTACCACCAAACAATAGCAGCGTCATGCAACTTGCTATTACTGTTCTGCGTCGAGTGCTCATATGAAAACCAATTTGGCAATTTAGCCAGAATAAACAAAATGCCAATACAATAGGTAAGAAAGTGGCAAGTACGCTGAGTATTGACTGAGATGAAGCATTAAAGCTGGTGATGTTTTCAATAAAATCACTTAGCCACATTAAATTATAAAAGACAAAACAGATGCCTAATTGTCCCCAAAATCTAGCATCATGCTTGGTTAAATGAGAAACCAAAGCAACACCAATAGGCCAAAGCCCAAAGAGTAAAGTCATGCCAATAGCCGGTACTAATAACTGAGTGAAATTGACTTCTACAGGGTTGTGAAGGTTAAATAACCAGCCGGTAACACTGGCAAATAATAAAATATTTATGGCTAAAAAGACCGGATGTCTTGTTAAGGTTAAAATATTTTCAAAAGGGCTAAAACTAATGCTTTCAGGTACGGGGTGATCGGGAAAAACAATGCGTACTAAACTTTTGCCAATCATAAAGACTTGTCCAGAACGAACGATGTGCTGATGGACAGCTGATTTTGTTTTTGAAAACTCATCGTCATAAAAACTGCCGTTAATAGAGCCTTCATCGTTTAGCAGCCAATGTTCACCATTAAAATTAAGACTAAGGTGTTGGGCACAAATATGTGGGTCCGCCATAATAATATCATTATCATAACCACGACCAATATTGATGTGATTTTGCATAAATTTATGTCGGGCTATTAATTTATGGGCGCGAGTAATTTCTTCTATGATTATTTCCATGAAATAGACTCCATAAATTTCTCTGTAAACTTGAGTGCACTATTTTGCGTAACGCCAGCGACAGTAAAGTGGCTAAGTAAGGCTTGGTCGCCCTTATCAACAGAAATAGCTATATATAAAACGTCAAATAATTTAGGGAAATCTTTGTAGGCACGGGTACAAAAAACTGATTTGTTGGTAATCGCTTGGTTTGATGGTGTAACAATATCGTGCTGACATTGAAACTCAGTAACATCATCTTTACCCGCTTTGTTTCCTGGCATGACTTGCGTTAATTGACGCTCAAATATTTGATAAAACTTAGTGTCGCTAAGTTCTTTTGCTTGCATATAGCGATATTCCATTTCAATAGAGCCGGTGAAAAAATCATTTGAGATGTAAGTGTTTTCATCCAAAGAACAATTAGCAACCACGGCTAGAACAATAGCATCTGCCTTATCAGCGTTTGACTCTCCCCAACAACGAATAAAAGGAATATTAACCACGGGAATTAAACCTTCTCCTAAAGGGCGCATCTGCCATTCGCTATTTAACAAGGTGGTAATTAACTTGTCTTGATTATCGGCAAGTTGTTGTGCCATTTGTGCTGCAATACTTTCAGGATCACCTGTTTTATAACGCTTGTATAAGTTAAGCAGTTTATCGTGTGGTACTAAAAATCCGATTTGATTACCTGAAGTCGCCACATTTATCCCAACGACTTCAGAGTTTTTATTAACGACAGGTCCGCCACTCATCCCAGAGTTCACTGAGCCGGTAAAATGGATGCGGTCGTTAAAAGATTCATTCTTCAAACCATTGTAAGTGCCGGGTACTACTATCATGCCTAAATCGTGCGGGTTACCTAACGAATAAAGCTCTTCGCCTTTTTGGGGAACACGCTTTGCAATTTTAAAGAAAGGCATTTCGCCATCAGTCGTTCTTTTTACCAAGGCGAGATCATTGATAACATCAACACTTTGTAAAGTAAGTGGCGCTTTGTTACCTTGATGATCAAAAATTTCAATCGTGTACTTATTGGGATGACGCGCATAGCCAGAAATAACGTGATAATTGGTTGCAATTAAACCGTCGGCACTAATTTGAAAACCAGAGCCAATTGATGACTTTTCACCGCTGGCGATGTCTATAAGTCTTATTTGATAAAGTGACGGAGCAAGTTGTTTGAATATTTCTTCTGCTTGTTCGGTGGCATAACTTATTGTGCTAACACACAATAAAATTAAGGTAGTTAAACCTTTCATTTATATTCCTTATTTTGAGTCTTAGTTCATTGTGCCATTGTTAGGTTAATTGTCATCTATTATCCCCAAATAAAGTAAATTCTCTTTGTTGTTTGTTAATGTATTGTATAGTTAAGAATAAAATGGATAAAAGGTAGCGTAATGAAAATAGCCAGCATCATGACCAAAGCATTTGTTAGCGTCTCTTTGGACGATACGTTATTGACGATAAAAAATATTTTTGAACATGCTAATTTTCATCATTTACTGGTCGTTGATAATAAACAATTATCAGGGGTTATTTCAGACAGAGATCTTCTCAAAGCACTGAGTCCTAATATCGGCACTGCCGCAGAGCTCCCAAGAGATACAGCAACCTTAAATAAGAAAGCGCATCAAATACTGAATCGCAAATTGGTCACCTTAACGCCTAACGCTAATGTTTTTGATGCCATTGATATTTTTAATCAGACTAAAACGTCATGTATTCCTATTGTTGATGAAAATAGCATTCCCGTTGGCATATTAACTTGGCGAGATATCATGAAAACTTTAGGAGATAAAAATGCAGAGCGCCGTAATTAAGACAATAAGTTATTAACTATTGTCTAAGTTTAAAGCAATTATGTTGCTTAAAGTAACTGCCGTTAATAGGTTAAATTAGTCTGCTTTGAAAATAAGCTAGTTGTGCACTTTTTGCTTTTAACGTTAATCAGCTCTGTAGCTAAGGTTTTTAGTTAAATAACGATTACTCTTCTAAAATGTCTTGTTTGACTTAGGTCAAGTAAGTCATTTTTTATTGCGACATTATGTCGCAGTTCACTGTTTTTACTTTGTTTTTATTGATTATAGCTAACACAATAGTATTAATTCTATTTGGTATACTCAAACAAGTAAGTGAAACAACTATGACGTTTTCAATTAAACCCGTTGCTTTAGCAATAAGCTCTTCATTAGTTTTTAGCAGTCTTTTGTCTATTAGTGCATTTGCTAATAATACGTTTGATTCAACGGCTAACCTCGATGAGATTGAAGTGATCACTATCACTCATCAACGTCACCATCTCGGCATTGAAAATAATGAAAGTTATGCCCAAGGGAAGACTACGGAGCCCGATTTAGCGAGTTGGTTAAAGTCGGTCCCCGGTGCAAATGTCAACAGTAATGGCCCGGTAACGGGTATTGCACAATATCGTGGCCTATATGGCGACCGAATTTCAACCACACTTGATGGACAAGCTGTCATTGGCGCTGGTCCTAATGCTATGGACACACCCTTAAGTTATTCTACGCCATTAATTGTTGAGTCTATGACTGTCTATCGTGGTATCGCCCCGGTTTCTGCCGGCATAAATACCCTGGGTGGTGCTATTGATGTAAAAATGCGTAAAGCAGAAGCCAATAATAGCGAGAAACTCGCGATAAATGGTGATTTACAAGCAGGTGTTCGAAGCAATAATGAAGCGCAAACATTATCATCGGTGGTTAATCTTACCAAAGGTGATATTGCTGGGCTTTTTTATGGCAATGTTCAAGAAGGTGAGAATATGGAAAGTGGCGATGGTAAAATTATATCGCCAACTGATTTTGCTAAACGACAATTTGGCACTGATTTACGTTATTTTGGCGAGAGTAGTGAAACAGGTTTTAGCTACCATTATACAGATACCCAAGATTCGGGTACGCCAGCATTACCTATGGATATAGAATATATTTATAGTCACCGAGCAAGTTTAGACGGTAACTTTACCTGGGCCGATTGGCAAGCAGATTGGTTGTTTGGCTACACCGATGCCGATCATGGTATGACTAACTTTGAAAAGCGATTGAATAATAATCCAGAAAAACATCGTCGTAATAATGCTACGGGTATAACAACTAATTTTAATTTTTCGCTGGGTAAATCTTTTACTTTTGGTGAGTTAGAATTTGGCTTCGATGGTTATTTAGCCAAGCATGACTCTGTGATCACCAATCCAAATAACTCGATGTTTGCCGTGGTAAACTTTAATGATGTCAAAGATGATCGCTTTGGGCTATTTGCACAATGGCAGCAAACCTTTAACAATACCAAAGTTCAGTTAGGCGCCCGTTTAAAAAGAGCTGAATTAGATGCAGGTCAAGTGGCAACATCTATGGCAATGATGATTATGCCGATGGGCTCTGCAATGATGGATAATATGAATTCAGCTATGCCAACGATGGCTGATTTAGCCATAGACTTACGGGATAACTTCAATAACAGTGATCACAGTGTTAATGATACCAATATAGATATCGCATTAAGCACGGAAACTCAATTATCGAAAGATTTATCATTATATATAGGCGTAGGTTTAAAAAATAGAGCGCCTTCATATCAAGAGCTTTACCTCTGGACCCCGATGGAATCAACGGGTGGGCTGGCCGACGGTAACACTTATGTGGGTAATATGGATCTTAACAGTGAGACAGCTTATCAAGCGGATGTCGGTTTTACCTACCAAACTGAAAAAGTTATGATCACACCTCATTTCTTCTATCAAAATATTGATGACTATATTCAAGGTACTCCTTTAGGTATGTTGGATATGTCAGCAAAAATGATGGCCCAAATGATGGCGGGTGATGATAACCCTCTAAAGTTTACTAATGTAGATGCTAAGCTTTATGGTGCTGATGTAAATGGCTATTACACTATAAATGATCAAATACAATTATCAGCCGTGGTCAGTTACGTACGTGGCGAACGTCGTGATATTAATGATAACTTGTATCGTATTGCGCCATTGAATGGTCAGTTAAGTGCCAATTACTTTAGTGAGAATTGGTCTGTAAATATGGTTTTAGTGATGGCCGCCGCACAAAAAGATATTTCATTAACGAATCAGGAACAAACAAGTGCTGGTTATGGTGTGATGAATGTAGACGCTCAATATTACGTCAATAATCAATTAACGCTTCGTTTTGGCGTTGATAATCTACTCAATAAAGAATATCAAAATCACTTAGGTGGCTATAACCGAGTCAAAGGCAGTGATGTAACGTTTATGGACCGTTTACCTGAAGAAGGTACCAGTGCATGGGCAGAAATGACATATAGCTTTTAATCTATAAATCATACTGTCATTAAAATAGTAAATCGCTGACAAGCTATTTGGATTTGTCAGCGATGTTTCATTAGGTAATATTTAATTTTCATAATAACAATACCTCTCTTACCTTTTCGCTATTTTTACGTAAGCTGCGCAGATAAATCCAGTTATATTTTTAATATGATTATATTGAACGCTTGCTAAACTATTAAATTTTAAATCAAATTTATCAGTAGATTAATTTAAGCTGATTTAGATCAATTACGCTGTTATATACGCTTGCTGAAAAGTTAATAGTAAAGTAGAATCAAATGATAATCATTATTATTTGAGTTGTTGTTTATGACCCTTTCACAATTGAGGCGTACCCAACGAGCGGTGATCCGCACGTTGCCAACAAATTTCGATTTGACTTCAAAGTTAATCGAGCAGGGTTTTGCGTTAAAAACTGAGATATCATTAGCCCATAAAGCACCATTTAATGGGCCACTTGCCTTTCATCTCCATGGTACTAAAATTTGCTTAGCACCGAGTATTGCTCAACAAATAGGTATAGAAATCGTCTAATGTCACAAGCTTTACATTTGGCTCTAGTTGGCTTTGCCAATTCAGGAAAAAGCACGTTTTTTAATGCTCTAACGGGCGCGAAACAACAAACAGGAAACTGGACTGGCGTCACTGTAGCGACAAAACAGCAGCGCTTCTCATTTAATAATGAGCAAGTTTTACTTTCAGACTTACCTGGCATTAGTTCTCTCGCCACTCGAACTGAACAAAGTAAAGACCTGACTATTACCCAAGATTTTCTTAAAAATAACGACATTGATTGTTTAATTAATGTCGTCGATGCGACGCAATTAAAGCGTCAGTTGTATTTAACGACTCAGCTACTTGAACTCGGTTTACCGGTATTATTGGTTATCAATAAATCTGATCGAAAAGAAGCGCAAACCGTTGATATAAATATTTTAGCCAAAGAACTTGGCTGTAAAGTTATTATTGCCAACAGCTTAGCTAAAGATACCTTAAAACAAGTTGAACAGGCTTTACTTGAATTACCTAAAGCAAGTGAACGTCCAAAGAAATTAATGTTATCAGCAGATATTGTCAATAAACTCGCGGACAAAAACTCAACTGAGGTGTTAATTGATCTTGAATGTGGCGCTTGTAATGATCAAGGTGGCTGTCAGCAAACCAATACCGATGCTATTAGTATTATGCAGGCGCGTTACGAGTTTATTCAGCAGTTATTGATCGATGTTAAAAAGGGTCTACCGGCTTCCAAAAAAGCACCGGCAATAAGTTTAAGTGACCGCCTTGACCATTTTATCCTTCATCCTTGGTTAGGTGTGCCCGTTTTTCTTAGCATGATGTACTTATTGTTTATGTTTGCAATCAATGTTGGTAGCGCTTTTATCGACTTTTTTGATATTTTAGCCGGCGCTATTTTTGTCGATTACCCGCAAAGATTTTTATCAAGTTATGATTTACCTCAGTGGTTGCTAACCTTAATTGAAGGAGCTGGCTTAGGTATTCAAACGGTCGCTACTTTTATTCCAATCATCGCTTGTTTATTCATTGGTTTATCGATTTTAGAAAGCAGTGGCTACTTAGCGCGTGCAGCGTTTGTGGTTGACAGTGCTATGCAAAAAATTGGTTTACCCGGCAAAGCTTTTGTCCCTTTAATTGTTGGTTTTGGTTGTACGGTTCCTGCTGTAATGTCGGCACGAATTCTTGATAGTGAGCGTGAACGTATCACCACCATAATGATGTCACCGTTTATGTCGTGTGGGGCACGTTTACCGGTATATGCTTTATTTGCTGCGGCATTTTTCCCGGATTCTGGGCAAAACTTAGTTTTCTTATTGTACTTAATCGGTATAGCGGCAGCACTATTCACTGGATTTTTATTAAAGCACACGGTATTAATGGGCAAAAATTCTGTCAATATTATGGAATTACCGCTTTATGAAATACCTAAGCTTTCTTATCTAGTGCATCGTGTTTGGCAACGTACTCGGTCTTTTATTTTGGGGGCAGGTAAAACGATTGTCTTAGTGGTTTGTGTACTCAACTTCTTTAACTCATTAGGTACTGATGGTCAGTTTGGTCATCAAGACTCTCAAGAGTCGGTATTAAGTAAAAGTGCTCAGGTTGTTACCCCTTTACTTGCACCTATGGGTATTAAGGAAGATAACTGGCAAGCAAGTGTTGGCATTATTACCGGCTTGTTTGCGAAAGAGGCTTTAGTGGCTACATTTAATAGTCTCTATACCGATGTGAATGCAGAGCCAGAAGCATTAAAGTCAATGGCTGAGTTGTGGACTGACGCGACGGATTCAATAAAAGAAAACTTATTAGGTATTCAAGCTGATGATCCTTTAGGGACTGATATCGGAGATGTTACCAACTTACATACCGCCGCAGAAGAACAAGGCGTTAATGAAGGAACATTCACCGTTATGCAGGCTGCATTTGCCGGTAAAATTGGCGCATTTAGTTACTTGTTATTTATTTTGCTTTATACACCTTGTGCAGCAGCTATGGGCGCAATAAAGAGTGAAGTTGGCAGTCGTTGGGCTGGATTTGCGGCTTTATGGAGCTTTTCATTGGCTTATTTAGCGGCGACATTTACTTATCAAGTGGCAACCTTTGCTACTAATCCGTTGTCAGCGGGAATTAGCATCATCATTGTCATTGCCATTTTTGCGGCGATATATTATTGGTTAAAGCGTTTTGGTAAAAGTATTTTAACAATCCCAACACAAGTTTCTTATTATTAATTTAAGCTAAGCTCAGCTTTTGCTAAAAAATACCGATAGATTGTTTATCGGTATTTTTTTAGGCTGAAACTTCTGCTCATCTTGCTCATTAACCCAAAGTCACTCTTTACTGCTATGCTTAAATTCATTAGACCGTAAATTTAAGCCTTTAATGTATAGAGATAAACGTCAATGAAATCTATGAACCAACAAATGGCTGAGCACTATTTATTAGCTAAACCAGCAAGCTCACTTTATTATCCATTTGGCGATGACGTTAGCGTTTTCAAGGTCAAAAACAAACTGTTTGCAACGATTTCTCATGGTTCAAACGCTAAAAGTGCCAAGGTTGCAGAAGACGCTAAAGGCCACTTTTGGATGAACCTAAAATGTGACCCAGATGAGGCAGAGATATTACGTGATATTTTTCCAGGCATCATTCCCGGCTATCATATGAATAAATCTAATTGGAATACTATTATCTTAGATGGCTCAATTCCTCAGGGCGAGCTAGAGAGAATGATGGATAATTCTTATTTACTAGTGGTCAGTAAAATGACCAAGAAAGATCAGCAGTCAATTCTAATCCAGCTTTAGCCGCTATGGCAATATTGATCATAAACCTAGCTATTCGCTTAAAAGCGTTATCTGTTAATTTAACTGTTTGAACTAATCAATTTACTATGTGCAACCCTTAGCAGTGTGGTTACGCCATTTTGTATATACATACTCTGGGCTTTTTTGATATGAGCAAGGTTACCAGAGGATACACATCTCCACTCATCCATTACATGGAGATGGAGATACCAGACAGTTTTACTCTTCATAGATGTTCCTTAATGGCTGTAGCTGAATACTAGCTAAAGGATAATAGAGAGGAGCATCTTTTGACAAACGAGATATTTTAAGGTGATAGGTTAGTAAAATTCAACTATGAATTTTACTGAAGTTGATCTTTAATCTTCGTATCACCGTAATGATAGCTATACTCAAGTTGGAGAATTATTATGATGAATACATTAACTAACAGTAATCAAGCAACTATACCTACTATTATTGGTGTCGCTGAATCGACTCATTATTTGGTTGGCGCGGTTGATTCTCTCAATAACTTTATTGGTCTAACCCAATCTAGAGATGTTGCTGTGATGGGATCTTTAGTTGAAGCTAAAAATTATCTTCGAGATAATAATATATTTAACGCTGCACTAGAGTATCAAACAGCTTATGATGAAATGTGTGGCACCAGCAGTAGCAATGGTCGATGCAGCCAAATGATTAAGTTTTAACTGATGAAGGATAGACAATTAACGCTAAGAGATTTTTTAGAAATCTATGACCATATCACCAAAGAGGGTACTAAACTCGATGGTGTTTATCAGTATTCTGGTATTAAAGCTTGGCATGACTTTGATGGATATACATGTTGGTTAGGTTATAAAGACTTAACAATAACCTTGTTATTCCATGGCAGATTTTCGATTGAATATGATAATAAAGTGACGCTTGAATCTTTTCATAAAATAGCTGACGGTTTTACTAAAAAATAATCACCTTTAATAAATAATCCCAATAAAAACTGCAAATCTCATTGCAGTTTTTTTTATTGTTTTTAACTTCAATAGTTAAATCAAAAAGTAACCTGGAATAACTAACTTTTAACGGCCATTACTGTCAGCTACCAATTAATAGACTTGCCCTGCCAATCAAGATAACTCAAGGTATGATCAATAGGAGTATCAGCAACAATAGTTAGCAATTGTTTGGCAACAAATTCACTGGTAAAAAGTTTATCTGCAGGGACATTCTTTTGAAAAGGTTTAGACAACGGCGTATCTGTAGTACCGGGATGAAAAGAAATTAGCTTTATATTCTTTGCTCTTCTTGCAAACTCGATAGATGCAGTTTTAAGCATCATATTTAATGCTGCTTTCGATGCCCTATAGCTATACCACCCGCCTAATTTGTTATCATTTATACTGCCGACCCGGGCACTAAAAACAATAAATTTACAGGGTGACTTCCTTGTCAGTATTGGTGTCAACTTCTGAACCCATAACATTGGGGTTAATGTATTTGCGCTAATAACTTGCTCAAATGCTTGTGCATCGAAGTCTTCGAGACGTTTTTCTGGTTGAAATTTATCACTATGCAGTATGCCGTTACAGACAAAGACTTGGCTTATGGGTAACTCACTATGCGCAACTAATTCTGCTATAGCATTGTCTATTGATTGCGGTTGGTAATCTTTAACCGTAATTTTTTTAGTTTTAAGGCTGTTTTGCTCCTCAACAGTGTCTTTCTCGTCAATGGCTTGTCGACTAATAAGAATAAGGCCAGTATCAGCCAAAGAAGCTACTTGGGTGGCAATTGCTTTGCCAATGTCGCTATTTGCGCCAATGATCAGTGTTAGTTGATTTATCATAACAAGTTCCTGAATTACAGTTTGCTGTTTTTATGCCAAAAACCTTGGCGAGAAGTGCTGAAATTTGATGACGGTATTTAGCCAGTCCTAAGTAAACCCAGTGGCTTAGTGTTTTAAATACTGGCCAATTAAGTGGAGCTACCCAAAAGCCTTTACCAACAAGTGTCCAAGCCCTATGTGTGACTTCTAAACCGAGCAGAACTTTACCATTATAAGTCGCGTGTAATATTTTCATAGCGGCTGAAAAATCAATTGCAGGGTATAGACTTGAAAAATTTTCTTGATGTATATCGACCAAAAGTATGATGTTGTCTTGATCATGCCTTTTTAGGTGGATCATTTCAGTTGCACACATTGGACAGTTGCCATCATAGAATATAGTTAGCATGAATTTTCCTAAAAGTTATTGGGTGGCTACATAAATGAACCACAAATAATAAGCACTGGTATGCAGTGAGAGAACAATAAAAGTTAGCCAAAAACGCATTCTCATGTAAGCTAAATCAACATCGTTTATTTGCTCTGTTATCGCTAATTTTTTTTCATATAAAAATAAAAACATAAAGCTGAACGACAATACTATCAAGGCTAAATCATCTGGCATCAGTAAAGTGGTAAAAGCGATTAAGCTTAATAAATTACTAATAATTTGCTGTGTTAGCCGAGTATTGTCTTCGGCTTTACGCCACAATGTGCCAGCAATAAAACTGACTATAATAGCGCTATAGGCTATAAAAGCTTGTTGTGCCCACACAGAAGAGTCTTCTAGCACAACACTTAAATATAAAAAACCTGCAAAAGGTAATAGACCAAGATAGCCAAGTAACTGCCAACTTTTCATTTTTGTCCCTAGAGTTCAGTGAAGCTTATTTAGATTTCAAATGAATTACCGTCAAGTGTATGGCCATCAAGTGAAATTTCTCCAGGTTGAGTTTCTGGCTTAGCATAACTCAATCGTGATAAGCGTTGACTGTTGTGGTAGCTATCTAGTCCTGATATGGCAACCGTACCCAATGATTCGATATCAATATAGCCATCGGCTTTAATAGCAACTTCATCACAAAGAATATCAGTGATTTCGCCTATTACTAATTGGGTACCATTAAGTTCGATTGGCACTATCTCACGCAGTTTCAAGGCGTACTTTAAGTGACTTTCTTTAACAAAAGGGGCATTGATACCATCAACGTTATAAGGCGTTAAGCCAGTTTGCTCAAATTCTGATTGGTCGGCATTATAACGCGCTGATGTTTGATGGGCCGCTTGCCAAAAACTTTCATTAACTTGATTTATGGTGAATTGTTTAGTCTGCAGAATGTTTTCTAAAGTATGACGTTCTACAATGTCTGGGCGAGTAATAAAACCAACTAGAGCAGGCGAAGCACCTAAATGGACAACAGAGCTAAATATCGCTAAATTGTTATGGTTTTGCTTGTTGCGTGTACCAATGAGGTTAGCACTTTTAAATCCGGATAAACTATTGACCAGTTGAGCCCGGTAGCGTGCATCCATCTTTAACAATTGGTCATGGCTCAAGTGTTTCATTTTAGGTTTACCCGATAATATAATTGATGGCTAACTATACGTAGTTTAGGCCAAGGACGATCACCTCGCTGAGATATTTTAATTATTGTACCTAGTTAACAGTAAAGACAAGGCTGCACTTTACTCTTTGTTATAATTAATATTATTTTTAATAACCGTATTATTAAATTAACACTGAATAAATAGAGTTATGATAAATGTATAACAAGCTGTTACTCGGTTAATTTCATCGGAGGTTTAAACCTCATTGCACTTTTAAACGTATACTCGGTATGATAAAAATCCAGTGAGAATTACCCAATGATACAAAGCATTTATAAAGCCTTAATATTAATTTTAGTTTTTCCAGCTTTTTACGTCTTTTCAGAGCAGGGGACAGTCGTATCTGTTGAGCGAAAGAAAGCCGAAGGTTTTTTATACGGCGTAGGTATCAGTGTTAATAAAGAGATATATAAGGGATATAACACCCGAGTAATGCCTTTACCTTTATTGGGATATCAAGGAGAAAACTTATCGGTATTTGGACCATTTATTAATTATAAGTTAATAAATGCGAATCGATTAACTCTCTCCGCAAAATTATCCCCAAGATTCCAAGGGTTTGATGAATCTGATAGTGCTATTTTCGAAGGGATGAGAAAAAGAAAAAGTTCATTTGATGTCGGCTTTGGTGTTGATTATCAACAAAATGATTGGAAAATCGGCTTTTCTTCGATGTTTGATGCACTAAATCGCTCAAATGGTTTTGAGATAAAATCAACGATTGGTCATGTTTTTAGGTATGGGCCAATATTTTTCGAACCCTCAATTTCACTCAGTTTCTTAGATAAACATCATGTTGATTACTATTATGGTGTTTCTAAAGACGAAGTGAATCAAAATAGGGGGGCTTACCTTGGTCATAGTGGCGTTAATAAAAATCTTGGATTTTCAATCGCGACCCCTGTTTTTTTTGGCGGATATACCCGCTTAAATCTTGAATACACTTGGTTTGATAAAAGTATTACTGACAGTCCTCTAGTTGAAGATAAAAGCAGTTTACAGTTGCTTTTAGTGTTTACGAAAAACTTCTAGCAGCACCATCAAGCTATACTAACTCGTAAGCTTTTAATCCTTTTGTTGTAGTAAAACCATATTCACTGAGCCAGCTAATCGCTTTATCTTGATCAGAAAATATTCGCCTCTCAAAGTTACTGCGTGTTTCAATTGCCATTTTATCGAGGTACATTTTTTTCATCATTGATTCATTGGCGACTTGCGCTGATTTTTCTAAACCATTTAAAATACAAAAAGCGGCTAACTCATCAACAACAGGGACAATTTCAGGAACACTTATTTGCCAGTCATCTAAGAAGACTAAATGCGCCCATTTTTGTATTTTTAACAATTTCACTTGCGCTATAAATGCTTGTGAAAAATTTTCCGCACACTCTTTATTCCAGGATCCCGTTAAGCGCGCGATAATTATATTATTGCTCACGTGTAATTTGAATTCACCATGAGGTGCAAAATAATCATGCATTGATAATCCCCCTGCTATTCCAAAGCTAATCTGCAGTTAATACCAAAATTATTTTTAGTATAGCGTTTATTTTTAACTTTTCACTTTATATATTTGATATCCATACTGTTTGATAAGGTGACAAAGTAAGCTCTTGGTTTAACTCTGTTATTTTTACTGCGGTAATAAGTTCAAACCATGATTCGGTAATAATTAAGTTCAGCTCACTCAAGGGTAATACTACCGGTTGATCAGAAATATTACTCACACAAAACATGCTTTGTTTTCGGTCTTTACTTTGTCGCCAAAAACCAAACAATTGCAAACCTAAATGCAGGGTAAATTGCGTTGCGTTAGGATGAAAGGCGGGTTGTTTAATTCTTAACGCCAATAAAGATTTTAATGATGAAAGCACTTTTGCATGGTGTAAGTTACTGTCATTAAGTGCTTCTTCTAAAGCTTCTACATGCCAGCGACGCCTGTTAATTGCACGGTTATGATGGGTATTTGCTAATTTTTGATAATCATTTTGTGTGCCTAGCATGCTGTGAATGTAGATACCTGGTATGCCTTCGAGGGCAAACATAATGGCATGTGCACAAATAAAACGCTCAAAATTCCACTGATCTTTACCTCGCACTGTGCCTTGCATTGCATCATAAAGTGATATGTTCATTTCATAGGCTTTTTGTTGGCCGGTATCTGTAGTGCGCCAAGATATTTTTCCACCGAAATTTTCTACTGCCTGTACTAAATTATCCAGCTCAGCTTCATCTAATAATCCTTCTGCCGGGCGTAAACCAATACCGTCATGTGATGCAATAAAGTTAAAATACATAGTGCCATCTTGCGCAGGAGGCATACTCATTAGCCAGCGTTTAAGGTATAAACAGTTACCCGTTAGCAAGGTATTTAATAACAACGGCGGTAATGAAAAGTTATATATCCCATGGGCTTCATTGGCATTACCAAAATAAGTGAGGTTCTGCGTATTGGGGATATTGGTTTCAGTGATAATAACAGCATCTTGTTTAGCTGACTCAATAAGCGTCCTTAATAACCTGACCACCTCGTGAGTTTGCGGTAAGTTAATACTGGGTGTTCCTACTACTTTCCATAAAAACGCGATGGCATCTAGACGAAATATTTTTACACCCATATCAAGGTATTGTTTAATAATAGAAGCGAAAGCTTTTAAAACTTCAGGATTACGAAAGTCAAAATCAACTTGGTCATGACTGAATGTGCACCAAACAAATTGTTTGCCTTTGCCAGTTTCAATTTCCTTTAAGAGGGGCGATGTCCTTGGTCTCACAACGGCTGACAAGTCATCATCAGCAAGAGCCGTAAAAAAATAATCGCTGCCTTGTCCTTCACCTTTAATGAAATTGTCAAACCATGCACTTCTGCTTGAACAATGATTGATGACGAGATCAGACATTAAACGATAATGTTCACTTATCTGGCCAATATCTTGCCAAGTACCTAACGACTCATTTACCGATGAATAATCGATAACTGAAAAACCATCATCAGAACTATAAGGAAAAAAAGGTAAGATATGCACGCTGTTAACCGTATTGCTAACGTTAGTGTCTAAAAAAGTCTTCAACGTTTTGAGTGGTGCTTCATCAGCCTTAACGATACTATCGCCATAGGTTATCAAGATAATATCTTCTTCTGACCAATGGTTTGAGAAAGGCTTCGCCGCCATTGTTTCTTTAGATAACCCCATAATATCAAGCAGAGATTGGGCAATATCACTTACTGGCTTTTCAAGCTGGACATCGTGATAGATAGTCGAAAGCTGCTGAACTAACTTTTCTTTTAAATTACCCTGCAATTTAGGTGTTAACTGATTATCTTGCGTTGGCATGTGGCACCTTTTTTTATAATGCTTGTCTGAATTCTTCGTTATCTAACTCTACCGCTTCTTTTAGTTGCGATAAAATATCAGGTATGGCGCTAACTACTCTATTCCAAGAAGGAATAAAAGGCGTATCCATGGGTTGATCTAAGAAGGTATTGCCCGCGGTTAATATATTCTGTGCGAACATCTCAACTGCTTTTTCTTCATTATGAATATCAAGTTTAAGGCCATTCATCATGGCATCATTTCGATAAGTTTCGACATAATCCAACGCAATACGATAGTAAGTCGCTTTTAATGTTCTGAATTTTTCTGCCGTGAACGTTTCACCTTGGGTAGCAAGTTTACGAATAAAAGCTTTACTGATATCAATCGACATTTTTGATAAACCACCATCAGTATTATCCAAAGATAAATCTTGATGCTTATGATCGTAGGTCGCGGCAATATCAACTTGGCATAAACGGTTAGGCGAATAGTTGCGATACATTTCTGAGAGCACACCAATTTCAAGGCCCCAATCACTAGGAATACGAATATCGTTTAATACATCTCGACGGAAAGAAAATTCACCGGCTAAAGGATATAAAAAACTGTCCATGTATTCTAAATAGTCACAATGACCGACTGTTTTTTTCAACGCTTTAATTAGCGGTGTTACTAATAGACGGGATACACGGCCATTTATTTTTCCACCGGCAACTCGTGCATAAAAACCTTTAGCAAACTCGTAATTAAACATAGGGTTAGCAACAGGATAAAGTAGTCTATCTAGTAGTTCACGTTCGTAGGTCAAAATATCACAATCATGTAGGGCAATTGACTCCGCTTTACCCGAAGCTAAAATATAGCCCATGCAATACCAAACATTACGGCCTTTACCCAACTCTTTGGGGGCTAACCCTAGGGCATGTAATTTTGCATCTATCGCTTGTAATCTTGGACCGTCATTCCATAATACTCGGTGATGTTGTGGCAGTTGACCAAAGAAAGTTAAGGCGTGTTTATATTGTTCAAGATCGGCACGGTCAAGACCAATAACTATTTCTGATAAATATTCGACACCTTTAATTTTATTAATAATGTCGGGCAAGGCTTTGCCTTCTAATTCAGAAAATAATGAAGGTAAAATAAGCCCTAAAGAGCGCTTTTTAGAGAAGGCTAGTATTTCAGCTGCCATATCTGCTGGTTCACGCTGTGCTAAGTTATGTAGCGTGGTTACTGTACCGTTTTGATAAAAATCAGCCATGGTTTACCTCTTATATAATAGTAGAAGATGAAAGTAGTTGCTTTGCTAGCAAAGTTTGTAGTGCTTGAGCCCAACCCTCAGGACCATAATCTTGAGTACGAGTCGTTTTAAATTGGCGATAGAGTTTGGGGAAGTTATGAACGGGTGAACGAATTTGTACCGCGATATCTGCGGCTTCTAGCATTGGGCTATCATTTTCACCATCACCCAAGGCGATGGTCAGAATTGCAGGGTTATTAAAGTTTTCTCGATATTGCTCTGTTAGCCAAATTAGGGCTTGGCCTTTATCGCAGTAGCCACCGACATGAATGAACCGACCACCTTGAACAACATTGGCTCCTAGATCAATAAGATGCTCTATAAAGCTATTTTTGCTGACCTCATCACCGAACCATTGAATGGGTTCACCATATTGTCTTTGTTGAGCGCGCTTAGCTTCTGTTAACGACAGCCCTGTTATTTCGGTAAGGTCAGCAGCAGACATAGTAGAAAAACCTTGATAATACTTTTTAAATTCATCAGTTTTTTCAGCTAATAAAGTTAACCAATGCTGCCTAGGTAAACAGAAAGATTTTACCCAATAGTCTCCAACAATTTCAGTGTCAGCAGGTTGTGCTGAAAAAGTAGCTATAGGTATATAAATAGCGGCACCATTTTCAATAATAAAGGGGGTATCTAGTTTGAGTTCACGATGAATAATGGCTAATTCAGCTAGGGTTTTACTGGTATTTAAAATAACCGGAATATTTGCACATTTTAATTGCGCAAGTGTTTTATCTGCGGGCCTTGATTGATAAGTGAAGTGATCGAGTAAGGTTCCATCTAAGTCACTAAAAACAAGTGTTCTTAATGAGCTCATCGTACTTCCTTTAGAGGCACATCTTTGATTTGGCGAGCATAATCTAAGTAAAATATTGCGTCAGCAGATTGTGCGATAGTCGTGCAGCTCTGTACGCTAAGTCTCTGAAAATATTGGGTGAAGTTTAATATTTCTTCAGGAGACATTACCTTTGAATTAGCTAAGTTGATGTTTCTAGCTTGTAATTTTTGTTCTTGCTCTAATCGCCATTTATAAACACAGTCAAATGATGGTGCTTGCAGTGCTAACCAAAAATCCATGTTTTTGTACAAGGGAACATAAGCCTCGCTCAGTTGTTGATTAACGTAATTTCGCCATTCACCTTTAGCGTCATACTGCAATTCAAGTTCATTAATAGCTGACCTTAGTTGTTCTTCAGTTTGAGGCTTTACCCCCCAACACCATCCTTCTAATAAAATAATATCTATTGGTTTATCAACCACAGTCCAATGCTCTTTTGGATAGGGTTCATCGGTAGCCTTATTGAATCTAGGGATAGAAAATCCCGTTTTTTTAGCTTTTAATTGCAAAAGTACGTGCTCAAGAGTCGCGATATCATGGGTGCCTGGCACACCTCTTGTTGCTAATAATGGGTGAATATTTTCTGCAAGCTGCTGACGTTTTTTACCTGTTAGGTAAAAATCATCTAAAGACATCACCACCACATTAAGAGGGTATTGAGTTGTTAAATATTCAGCGAGAAAGTCTGTTAATGTTGACTTTCCACTACCTTGGCAGCCATTGATACCGACAAAGTACGGTGTGTTGTGTTTTTTGAATTGCCCCAATATTCGCTCAGCAAGTGGTTGATAATGCAGTCTAACGGTGTCGCTGAATTCATCAGGTAGTTTGTGTTGTTCAATAAAAGCAGAGAGCATAATTTTCACTGTAGATAATTATTCATTATTATCAGAGCTTCAAGTCTTATGCCAGATCATTAGTAAACAGTGCTTTGCTACTAATTTATTGTAATAAAAGGTTTTTATTTGAGGTTAGTGTTTTTTTGAAATGATGAGTAACCGAGGGAATTGCACTGATGTGATTAAGCGCCCCGTTTTGGTGCGGTAAAAATCAAGGGTGAAGTAGTGAGTTAATATGTCGTGCTTCAAAATATTTTGACGACAACGTTGAAGGAAATAAAGAAGTATGGGTATATAAATAGATAAGAATAAACCTTGGGTAAATAGCTAAAATTGGCAAAAAACAGTAACGGTTAATTGCTGTCTCTTGCACAAGTCTCAACAAAGTTACACTAGCTCGATGGCGTTAACTTATCTCTCAACTCATTAAGCGCTGCAACTGAAAAACCGTCATCATAAAAATAAACAATGATGCCATTTTTATCTAACAGTAATACTCGCGCGTTATTAGGGCTTTCATTTCCAGTGAAAGCTTGAACTTTATCACCGTCTTCATAAATTGTAATCACCCCTTTCCAAAGAGGTTTTGGAATACCAGCACGCATACCATTGTCGATAAAAGTACTAAACATTTTTGGGAACAATCCCTGAATAGTCGGGAGCTCATAGACATCGACTTTAGTTTCAGTCATATCTAAACCGATTAACCATCTATCGATATCGAACTGTGAATTCTGTTTGTAGCCTACTAATAATAAAGTAAATTCTTTGTTGAAATCGGCTGGAATATTGACTGTGTTTTCTTCTAATGTTTGTCCGGTAACCGCTGGAAAAGCTTTACCTGTGACTGATTGATTTGTATATTTTGTGCTACAACCTGAGGCAAGGCTGATAAACAATATCAATAAAAAAATGCGCATATATTTTTACTCGTTGGTTATTATTTTAAATTAAATCTAACACTACATACGTTAGAGTATTAATTTTAGCTCATTTTTAGTGATTTTGATCTTAACAAGTTTATTTTGCGTATTTAAAAGGCGATATAGAATACTTAAGTGGAATTTATTGATGCGATTTATTTTAATTTTATGTTTGTTTTTCAGTGCTTATGCCAGTGGTAACAATATTAATAACCAGGCCAATGATAATTCAAGTGGCAATAAGAAGGCTTATATGATTGATTTTTCAAAGCAAGAAAACGGACGCTGGCGGATAACCAATGATGGCGTTATGGGCGGCTTATCAAACGGGGAAATGATATTTGCTCAAGATCATGGTATTTTTAGCGGTAGCATCTCTCTAGACAATAATGGCGGCTTTAGTTCGGTTTTTCGTGCTGTCGATAATCTTCCACAATCTTATAAGAAACTTGTTATTAACACCGAAGGTGACGGGCAAGCCTATCAATTAAGGCTAATTATTTATGTAAATGGCTACCGGTTAGCTTATAAACATGACTTTAAAACCGTCGCTAATAAGCGTGAAAATCATATCTTCGAGCTTGCAGACTTTAAAGCAACTTTTCGTGGAAGGGCTATACCAAATGCGCCTTTACTTAACTCAGAAGATATTAAAGAAGTCGGATTTTTAATGACTAAAAAAGTCCCTGGGCAATTTTCATTATCGATATTTACACTGTCTTTTTTGAAACAATAACTTATACACTAAGGTAAAGATGAATAAAATTAATCCCAAAGCCCTCATCAATAGTAAGTGGACTAAAGTTGATATTACCAATAAAGAAAAACACTTTATTATCACTAAGGTGGAGTTTGACGAAGAACAAAAAGTAATTGCCTGTGTTATCGAAGCGGTGATGACTCACAATGAATACACCATAGATTGGCGGGATCTAAAAGTCAGTGATCAATGGCGGGTCGGCTGGAAATAAATTTACAATTAAGTCACTATGAGCCGATTTGAGTGTTTGCTTATCGCTAAAAAATTCATAGGCTAAGTGAGTTTTTATAGTCAATGTTATAAAATAAATTTACGAATCGATTTTTTAATTAATTGACTCCTTTGAGTGTCAAACGAATGTTTGTTTTGGCAAAGATATAAGGTTTCACTGACCGGTATCTCCAATGTGTGTACTTTTATCAGGCTTTGCTCAGGGAAAGCGTTTACCGCATGTAGGGGTAATACGGTAAAACCTAATCCTTGGCTAACGGGCAATAAAATCAAACTTATTTGATTAGAAAATCCTTTGTGCTTAAATTGACTTGTATGTTCAAATTCAAGGTAATTTTTACTCAATAATTGTTGTGCATGATGTTCTGAGTCAGGGTGGCTGATAAAACCTATAGAAGTAAGCACCTGCCAGTTGATACTTGTGATATCACTTGACGTCACTAAAACCAAAGGCTCAATGGCTATTTTTTTGTAGGCTAACTGTGGGCTCCTATTTAACTCAGTGAGTATCCCCAGGTCAATTTTTCGCTCAATTAAATTTTGCTCTATATTTTTATTGGGTGCAAAGGTGTAATCGATAATAAGCGCCGGATAGCGTTGCTGCATATCAAGCATCTTTGGGTATAGTTTTAAGCCGACACTGCCAGGTGTACTTATTTTAATGACACCGATAAAAGCATCATCTTGTTTAATTGAAGCTTCGATATCAGCAGATGTGTCTAATAAATCTTGTCCTTGTTGGCGTAATTTAATACCCGCATCGGTCAATGAGAAAGACTTACCCTCCCGCGTTAATAATAAAATGTCCAACTGCGCTTCAAGTTTTTTTATATGCTGGCTTACGCCTGATTGCGTCATAAAAAGAATTTCCGCTGTTTGGGTAAAATGTCCAACGTCAGCAAGCGTGCAAAATGTTTTTAACCAAATAAGATTTATCATAACAAAATGTACTCATTTATATTACAAATGATAATTTTATATACTTTATAAAGTTCACTATACTTTGTCTATCAAATTTAACGAGGTAATAAAAATGAGTAAAGCATATCCAAGAACTTTTTCCCATATCGGTATTTCAGTCCCTAATTTAGAGGCTGCTGTTGAATTTTATACTGGCGTTTTAGGTTGGTATGAAATAATGAAACCAACAGAAATCATTGAAGATGATAGCCCCATTGGCGCTATGTGTACCGACGTATTTGGTGCTAATTGGGGTAAATTTAAAATAGCCCACATGTCGACAGGCGACCGCATCGGCGTTGAGCTATTCGAATTTGCTAATCAAGAAAATCCAGAAGACAACTTTGAATACTGGAAAACAGGCGTGTTTCATTTTTGTGTGCAAGATCCTAATCTTGAAGAACTGGTGGAAAAAATTGTCGAAGCAGGTGGTAAAAAACGTATGGCAGAGCCGCGTTACTACTATCCCGGTGAAAAGCCCTATCGTATGATTTACATGGAAGACCCTTTTGGTAATATATTAGAAATATACAGCCACAGCTATGAATTAACCTATGCGGCCGGCGCTTACTAATTTAAAGTCATAGCTTATTAACACTGATGATTTAATAACCCAATAGAAAGTCATTTTCTCTTGGGTTATATCAAGATAACTTTAGCGCTTAATCCTGTCTCCTGTCTCCTGTCTCTGCACTATGCAAGCTTACCCACTGAATAAATATTGGCTAAATAACGATTATGTCGCAAGCATAATGCCTATTATTAATTTTCAACTACAATTAAACTTTCTGTAATATCATCAACAGTTAAGGTTTATTAGTGAGTAAAAAGAAACCATTACCCGTTACTTCAACGTCAAAGGATAATTTATCCGTAGACGTTAAGATGTTAACGGAAGTGTTAAATAACGTTGGCACTTGTATATTCACTAAAGATATTCATGGTTGCTATACCTATGTAAACCAGGCTGTACTGGATTTATTTAATATTAACTCAACAGATATCATTGGCTTTGATGATAGTCATTTCTTTGATTTAGCGTTATCTCAGCAACTAAAAGAAAATGATCGAAAGGTTATTAAAGAGGCTATAACTGTAGAAAATGAAGAAACAAACTTCATCAAATCCCTACAAGAAACCCGGATATATAAAACGGTTAAAAAACCCTTGTTCGATGATGCTAACAATGTCATCGGTATTTGTGGTGTATCAACAGATATAACAGCAGAAAAAAAGCTCCAAAAAATAATTAAAGCACAGAAAAAATTACTTCATACGGTACTTGATAATGTTGATGCTTATATTTACATGAAAGATAATGAGCGAACATTTAAATATGTAAACAGTAAAGTTGCTGAATTATTTGGTACGTCAGCAGAAAATATTATTGGTAAGAAAGACACTGAGGTTTTACCACTTGATGTTGCTGAGCATTTTAACCAATCTGATCAAAAAGTTTTTGATACGGGCGAAAAACAAACCATAGAAGAAACCTCAGCAGATGAACAAGGTAATGTACGTTACTATATTAGTACAAAAATTCCTTATCAACACCAAGGTGAACTTCCAACGTTAATTGGATTTTCTACCGACGTCAGTGAATTGTATGCGTTAAAAGAAGAATTTAGAAAACAAGCAAATACCGATTCATTAACTAAGCTGTATAACCGCCGCTATTTTATTGATCATGCTGAACGAGAGTTTCATCGTGCTAAAAGGCACCTTCGCATTCTATCCTTGATTGCTATTGATATTGACCACTTTAAAGATATCAATGATAGCTATGGCCATCCGATAGGGGATAAGGTGCTAATGTCAGTGGCTCAATGTTTACTTCCTTGTCTTCGACAAGAAGATATTTTAGCCCGTATTGGCGGTGAAGAATTTTCAATATTGCTCCCTGAAACTACATTGCAGTCAGCAAAGGTTGTCGCAGAGCGTATTCGACTTAATCAAAGTAATCTAATTATAAAAGGTGAGTGGCAGGGCGAAATTAAAGTAACTGTTAGTATCGGTGTTACTTGTATAAGATTTGCAGATGATAACTTTGATGATTTCTTTACCCGCGCTGACCGAGCATTATATCAAGCGAAAGACTTGGGTCGTGATCAGGTTTTTTGTTGGTAAATATTATTGCTCGAAATAATTCGTTCAACGCCTTAAGATAAAAACTGACTGTGAATTTCGCTATCAAATAAATTCTTAATCAGTAAGGCAAATTCTTTAATGAATGTTTTTTGCTCGTTAGTGACTTTGTTGTTAATAACGCCAGAGAGAATCTCTTCTAAATCATAAACAATAGCATCAACTTCTCGAATAATAGTATTGCGCTGATTAAAAGACAACGCTTCGTTCTGGCTGCAAATACTGATGATTTGTTCACTTAATTCTTGTTCAATAACGCTCATAACGGTATCTGAATCAGCACTTACTGAGGAGGAATTTTCAAATAAACTGAAATGCTCAGTCAAGTATTCGATAATATGGATGTAACCTTCAGTATCTGTAACCATTAAAAATGTAACCTTTATAAAAAAATATACCATACCTCTTATGTAGGCGTTTGATCAAGGTTGGTCTCTGCTATTTTTTCGTTATTTATAAAAACAATTTAGATTGAAATATGTCTATTAATTAGTCTTTTTTTTTATTGAAAAAGATATATTGTTGCAAACATTACTGTACGAATAAACAGACATTTATATAAATATCAGGTGGTTAGCTTCGTCTGTAAAAGTTCAAAATAACTTTGACCTAAAGGCTTGTAATATCTCCATATTCAGGCAGTATCAAGGGGTTGTTAATTAAACGAACGATTTGTTTAAAAGTTAACCTCATGATTTTAAATAATTAAAATTATAAGTTCAGGGAGAAATACTAATAATGAAAAATTCTAATTTAAAGCGAAACTTTAAACGCTCAATTGCAGCTATCGCTGTAACGACTGTTCTAGGTATGAGTACAGCATTTGCAGATACCGGTGGTCTAAAATTCCAAGTAACTGATGCAGAGGGTAAACCTGTAGCGGGTGCCGTTGTAAATGTAAGCACTTCTGAAAGTTTAGTTAGCCGCAAAGGTGTAACTGATAAAAATGGTTACTTAAGATTATCAGGTTTAGACCCATCAACTAAATATGAAGTTGAAATAACAGGTAATGGTTTTGAACCTTTTTCACGTGATAAGGTGCGTGTAGTGTCAGGTAAAAGCTTTGATGTAAATTACATCTTATCTGGTATTGGGGATAATATCGAAGTGATTTCAGTGAGAGGCTCTGTTGCAACCATTGATACTAGCTCAACGACATCAGGTATTGATTTAACTTTAGAAATGCTTGAATCTTTGCCTACTGCGCGTAATTATCAAGCATACTTACAATTAGCACCAGGTACTAAACCTTCTACAGGTGGAAACCCTTCCTCTAAATCAGGTGTTAACTATAGTGATAGTGGTGGCAGTGTAGGGGTATCTACAGATAACGTTTATTATATTGATAATATTAATGTTACCGATAATAACACAGGTACATTTGGTGCAAACTTTAACTCCGAAATTATTCAAGAACAACAAATACTGACGGGTGGTATTCCTGCTGAGTTTGCCGGTGGTGCAGGTTTAGTCTCTCGCGTTATTACTAAGTCAGGCAGTAATGAATTTCATGGTTCTGTTAACTACTACCTGCAAAATGATGGCTTAGTTGCTGATAACAAAAATGAAGATGCAAATAGTTTTTCAACCTTTGATACGGCTTTTACGCTTGGTGGTCCAATCATCAAAGATGAATTATGGTTCTTTACTTCTTATCAAGTCAAAGACCTTGAAGAAGATGTTGCTGATCCAGAAACGGGTGCACTACAACGCACGATTACTAATGAAGCTGATTTAGGTTTTGCTAAATTAACTTGGCAAGCAACTCAAAATGATCGTTTTGTTGTTTCGTACTTTAACGATCCAACAGAAATAAGTGGTTCAGCTGATGCGTCACTCTTTAATAATCGAGATAGAGCTCGAAAACAAGGTGGTGATAATCTGCATTTTGAATACTCTCATACATGGGATGATTTAATTGTTACTGCAGAATATGCTTCACATGAAGGAGAGCTGTCTAGTTTAGCCGCAGACCAATCTTCAAGAAATGATGTGGCTTATTTAGGGGGGAACCCTACGGGTCGTGATCTTTCACTCGGTGGACTCGGTTCTGACTCTATTACCAGTCGTGATGGCACTGAAATGAAAATTACTGCCGAATATTATTTAGATACGAGTGATTTTGGCTCTCATGTTATTAAAACCGGTTACTCACAAACTAAAAGTACCTTTAAAACCAGCCTAGAATATACTGGTGACGGCGCGCAATACACATCAATTCCAGGTCAAAATTCAGGTGCAACTTTTGGTAGCTATGTTAGCGATAGCTGGACAGGAACTACCGATATTTCTGATTCAGACAGTGACGTAGATGGCATTCTAGATGCGATGGTAGCAACTGATAGCGCATACTATTTAGGCCTGTTAGATTCTGATAATGATGGTGCAATTAGTCGTGCAGAATTAGATGAGATGACTTTTAATAGTTCTACGGGTAATCCAAATGGTTTAAATAATGTTTATCGCATTAATATGACCCAAACAGCTCCGGTTGAAATGTCAATTGAAGGTCAAGTATTCTTTATTCAAGATGAATGGAGCAATGATGATGGTATTTCGGTAAATATTGGCATACGTTCGGAAAAATATGAGCATATTTCATCTGCAGGCGATACGATTCAAACGTTCGACTGGGAAATTGCTCCTCGCTTAAGTGCTGCATGGGACATTAATAACGATGGGGAAAGTAAAGTCTTTGCTTTTGTTGGTCGCTACTATGATCCGATTCGTACCGACATGACAAGTTTTGCGGGTAATCTGACGGGCCCTGTTCGTGAAGAGCAAGTTTTTGCTGGTGACCGCTGGCTAACATTCCGTACACGTGGTGGTCAAAAGGGTGGTCAAGATGCCTTTTTCGCTCCCAGTATTAAAACGCCCTACACGGACGAGTTATTAATTGGTTATACGCAAGCCTTATCTGACGATATGAGTATTGATCTTACTTACACTAAGCGTGTAACCAAAGATATCATGGAAGATTATGACCTAGGAACTTTCTCAGATCCAAATAATGAAGCATTAGTAAATTCACCCTTTTACTTACCTTATTCATACTTTGGATATTCAGAAGCTCCTGAATCAAACTTTGTTATCGGCACACTGTCTGGTGCAAAACGTGAATATCAAGGTCTTGAGGCAACTTTCCGTAAACGCCGTACAGACAATTGGTCAATGCTTGCGTCCTTTACTTATAACGATGCGCAAGGTAATTCAAACTCAGATGGCAACGCTGATTACCAAGGTGATGTATTAGAGTTAGATCCAGCCGCACCTAATATGTGGGGTGATCAACCGGGTAATATTAAATACTTAGCGAAACTGGCAGGTAGTTATTATTTTGATAATGGCATTGAAGTTGGTGCTGTTTACAACTGGAACTCGGGGACACTTTATAGTACTAACTACGCTCGCGGTAGTCGTCACTTCCCGTTACGTGAAGATAATGCTTATGATTTTGGCGGTATTTCTTCACGTTGGGTTCAAGATGGTGTGGTCGCAGCTAACACTAGTGCTTCCTATGGTACTTTAGATCTTCGTGTTAAATATGTTTATGATTTTGATGAATACAAAGCAGAATTTTTTGTAGATATGTTTAATGTCTTGGATGATCAAGCAGGTGTACGTGAACAAGATCTTAAAGCGGGTGACGGTATTTATGCCTTTGGTGAAGCTATTGAATGGGTTCAACCTAGAAGACTATACTTAGGTGCGCGTCTTTCTTTCTAATTAAATGATAACTTAATAAAAATGCCAGCATCTTGCTGGCATTTTTTTTATATATCTAGATACCTCAGTTATTAACTAGGTTTATTTCATGCGTTAACTGTCGTCGCGTAGAACCTTGGCTGCTTGCTCATCTAAACTGACCATTATTTTTCTACTCAACACTTTACCTAAACATTAACGAAAATTCCCCCTTAACTTTTTAACGGGCCATGTAAATATGGGGATAAATCAATCATTGGCATTATTTCTGGGCGAGGTAAATCGTTATATTTTTTAAATCGCTCAGCCACAGAGCTGCAGTTAAATTGATCTGCATTATATAAAGTAGAACTCATTGTAGCTCCCTCAAGTGATTTATAGCTTAATTTGATTACTGATATTTGGAATATTTCAATTAATACGGATATTTTGTATAAAATATTTTTACAAAAAAGTTACAAAAAGGCTTTTTTTTTGTTTGTAGCGTCTATAAATCGATACATATTTGGATATGGTTTGGTTAATAGGTTGATTATTTCATTGGTAAACAGTTGGTTAGGTACTAATAAAAAAGTTCAAAAACATTTTTGTAATAGGGGTTGTAATATTTCTATATTCAGGCAGAATTAATGGATATTGTTACCTAATGTAACAATTTGTTGAAATATTCAAAGAATTTAAAACAATAAATATTTAAACTATAAGTCCAGAGAGAAACACTAATATGAAAAATTCTAATTTAAAGCGTAGCTTTAAACAATCAATTACTGCTGTAGCAGTAGCGATGTCATTGAGTGCAGCAATGCCTGCAATGGCAAATAACACAACAGGTTATATTACTGGTAGTTCTATTAGCCAAAGTGGTCAAGTTCTTGGTTCAGTTACAATTAAAATTGTAAACAAAGAAACTGGTTTAACCCGCTCTGTTGTTTCTGATAGCGAAGGTTCTTTCCGCTTCCCGCTTCTTCCTCCTGGAATGTATGACATTACAGCAATGAAAGATGGCTTCCAAATCACAGCTCAAAAAGATGTTAAAGTTGGTATGGGCGGTAAAGTTAGCCTTAACATGACTCTAGCTGCTGATGATATTGAGCGTATTGAAGTTACTGGTTCAGCTATTGCTATGGTTGATATCACAAGTTCAAGCACAGGTATCGTTGTTGATACTTTAACTCTTGATAGAGTACCTGTTGCACGTGATTTCACTGGTGTTGCTTTATTAGCACCGGGTACAACTAAAGGTGATTCTGCTTTTGGTAACAACCCATCTATTGGTGGTGCATCTGTAGCTGAAAATGCTTACTATGTGAATGGTCTTAACATTACTAACTTCCGTACAGGTGTTGGTTCTAGTCAACCACCATTTGAAATGTATGATACATTTGAAGTTAAAACTGGTGGTTACTCGGCTGAATTTGGTCGTGCTACTGGTGGCGTAATTAACGCAAAAACTAAAAGTGGTTCAAACGAATTTAAAGCTGGCGTAAATGTTTACTACGAACCAGATGCTTTAAGAGAAGATAAGCAATCACAAAAACGTGATGACGGTACTTTACGTATTGATAACACTGGCGATGAGAATGACTTCTACGAAGTTAACTTATGGGCAAGTGGCGCTATCATCGAAGATACTCTTTTCTATTACGCACTATACAGCCCGCGTAGCGATGAATTTGAATACAACGGTGGACAAGCTTCTACTCCAGATGGTATTGCACAAAGTTTATACTCACAAAAAGATGATGATTCTTTCTGGGGTGCAAAAGTAGATTGGTATATTACTGAAAACAATATCCTTGAAATCTCAGCTTTCTCTGATCAAAGTACTACAACTACATTGAGAACTGATTATATTGGTTCTACTGGTGCTGAACCAAAAGAAAGTTTTGAAGACAATGGTGGTTTGAACTACACAGCTAAATTAACGTCTATTATTACTGACGATTTTTCAGTATCAGTTCAATACGGTATCAATGAAACAGACCGTACAGCTGGTAGTGTTTTAGATGCTAACCCAGCTATTTACCGTAACTTCACTAGAACAGGAGCGTTTGTTCCTGGTGGTAACTTTGCTAACTTTAGCATTGGTGAAGGTGATGATCAGCGTCAAGTTGTTCGTATCGATGCTGATTGGTACTTAGGTGATCATGAAATACGTTTTGGTGTTGATAAAGAATCACTAACGGCAAACCAACAAACAATTAACTCTGGTGGCGCTTACTACTTATACGTAATCGGTGAAGATGATACTACGATTGATTATGTACGTCACCGTACATACAGCAGCGGTGGTTCTTTTGAATCAGAAAACTTTGCATACTACATTCAAGATCAATGGCAAGCTACAGACGATCTAGTTATTAATGCTGGTATTCGTAACGATTCATTTGAAAACAAGAATGGTATTGGTGAATCTTTCATTAAACTTGAAAACCAATGGGCATTACGTTTAGGCGCTGTATACGATGTTATGGGCGATGGCGAGTCTAAAATATGGGCAAGCTACGGTCGTTACTATCTTCCAATCGCTGCTAACACTAACATTCGTTTAGCCGGTGCTGAAACTTATGTTCAAGATTACTACAACTACGACGGAATGAGCAGCGATGGGTTAGAAGTTCCTAACCTAACTGGTGGTACTTACACTGGTCGTCCTCAAGATGTATTCTCAAACGGTGATGTTCCAGAAGCAGGCGCAATCGTTGATTCAAGCATCGACCCTATGTATTCAGATGAATTCATTGCCGGTTACCAGTTCCAGTTAAATGACGAATGGAGCATGGCAGTTCAAGGTACTTACCGTGAACTAGCAACAACTATTGAAGATGTTGCAATCGATTTTGGTTTTAATGAATATGTTAATCGTGAATTCGGTTCAGCTTGTACTGAATGTACAGGTTTCCATTACTATGTACTAACTAACCCAGGTACAGACATTACTGTAACAACTGACCCTGATGGTGATGCTGGTCCTTTAGCTAATCAAGAATACACTATTCCTGCATCTGACTTAAACTACCCTGAAGCTATCCGTAAATATGCTGCTGTTGACGTAACTGTTAACAAAGAGTGGGATGGCAAATGGATGTTAACTGGTACTTACACTTGGTCACATAGCTGGGGTAACAACGAAGGTTTAGTTCGTTCAGACAACGGTCAAGATGACGCTGGTTTAACAACTAACTTTGACCAACCTGGTTTATTAGATGGTGGTGATGGTAACTTACCAAATGACCGTCGTCATTCAGTTAAAGTATTTGGTTCTTACCAAGTTACTGATGACTTGAATATTGGTGCAAACTTCTCATGGCAAGCAGGTAAGCCAAGAAGTGCATTTGGTATTCACCCAACTGATATATTTGCTCAGGCATATGGTTCAGAGTCTTTCTACAAAGGCGGTCAATTAGCTAAACGTGGTTCAGAAGGTACAACAGATTCTCTTTGGAACCTTGATTTAACGGCTAGTTACGACATTGAATTTGAAGACTTTGACTTAAATCTTCGTGCAGATGTTTTCAACGTATTTAACAATGATACAGCATCTGAATTCGACGAGATTTATGATGATGAATCTAGAACTGATTTCAATGAAGACGGTTCAGGTAACTACTTTGTTAGCCCAACTTACGGCTTAGCACAGAACTGGCAGACTCCACGTTATGTTCGTTTAAGCGCTTCAATCCGCTTCTAAAAATTGTTTAAACAATAATTTAGTTGTTAAAAAACCCGCTACTTAGCGGGTTTTTTTATGGTTAATATTTAACAAGCGATATTTATTGTTCACTGAACTTTAACGTTTGCTGTATTTATATAAGGGTAAATGCCAGACATTAAAAATTAGAGGGCGTTAAATGAAACGCTTACCTATAAATAGCAGAGAATAAATAGTAAGGGTTAATCCCTTTCAGTCGTCAGCGATGCTTTAAATACTAGTTCAGGAAAAACTAATCATAATATAGGAAAAGGATAAGTTCTTATTCGAACCAAAGGATCCGATTTCAGTGCCAAAATAGAAAGGCTGAGCACCAATGAAAGGTGTTTGATATTTGTAATCGGTAATGTGACTAATGTCATGGAGTAAAAGGGAGGACTATGCAAAGTAATGTTATTGTTGTAAAAATTTAGCGAGCAGGGCTTTATTTCTGCTCGCTATAACCTAGCCCATTGATGGGTTGTTGAACAACAATTAGGCTGCTACGTTGGTACTTTCAAATATCTTATCTGCAGAAGCCGCAACAAAACCAGCATATAGCTCGCCAGAATCTAATGGGTATCGCTTAGCAAATTCATAAAAACAGCTAGGGATTTCTGCTTCTCCATCTGAGAATTTAACAATAGCTTTATCTGCCATGGTTGACGATTGTTCAAGTTTAACGATTGAGTCGCCTTTGATTTCACCGCCGGTCGTGTTTAATAAAAACCCACCTGCTTTAACGGCGATATTTACCTCTTCAATAGTCGAAAAGTTATCTAGGTGATTGATACTGACAGTAAAGTGGTTTGCACGGTATCCCCAAGCAGCCACCCAAGCGGCATATTCACTCTCTGCTAACAAAGTTTGGTACTCTGCTTTGCTTACTTGCCAATGTGTACCAGAATACAAGAAACTACTCTGTGCAACCTTCTCATCGTCTATAGCACTAACCATTTTTTCGATAATGTTTTGAACATTAACTGAGAATTCTTTGACGCGTAATTCACTGATAAAAACTTTTGGCAAGCTCGCATCACTGTGTTCAAAATGTTTTGCATTAAGTTTTTTGCTTGAAAAGTCATATTCACCAGAATATTTATAACCTAGCGCTATTAAGATAGCGGCTAATTTATCTAAATTTACCTTCGCACTATCAAAGGTTCGATAAGCAACATGATCGTTGATTAAATCGCCTCCTGAGCTGAGTAAATGATGAATTTTATCGGCAGAAGGCGTAACTTCAATATAGTTTTGCCAAATGTTAGTAAACAAGTCAGTAACTTGCTGGTGTTGAATTGAATTAATATTTGTCATGTAAATATCCGTAGTAGGAGTAGGTAAAATTAGTGACTAATGAATAGTTAAAGAGAGGCGTTCATTTTAAAAGGATTTATGAGAATGCGAGTCACTGCTAACTATTCAGGCTGAATGGCTAGATTTGATCTATATTCTTAAAAAAGCTGGGACGAAGCCCAGCTTTGATTATTAACTTATTAGCGTACATTACTGTAAGTGTGCCTAAATACTCAAGCCTGGGCTTAATGTTGCTGGTAATGACACTTTAGGTGCTTCAACAGAGGCTACTGGGTAAGCACAGTAATCAGCTGCATAGAATGCACTTGCTCTATGGTTACCACTTGCGCCAATACCACCAAATGGAGCCGCACTACTTGCGCCAGTAATCGGTTTATTCCAATTAACAATGCCTGCACGTATTCTACGGAAGAAGTGGTTGTATAAATCTTCGCTGTCACTTAATAGGCCAGCAGACAAACCAAATGAAGTGTTGTTTGCTTCATTGATCGCCGCGTCGAAATCTGTGTAACGGTATACTTTTAATAATGGACCAAAATGCTCATCATCAGGCATAGCTTTAATCGATGTTACATCAACAATACCCGGAGAAATAAAACCAGTACCTGCTTCTAAATGCTTCATTTCAACTAATGATTGTGCACCTAAATCTAGTAACTGTTGCTGTGCAGCAACAAGACTTAACGCTGCTTTTTCAGAAATCATTGAACCGATAAAAGGTTGTTCTTCATCGTCAAAATAACCTATTTTAATCGCTTTTGTCGCTTCAATAAGCTTAGCGATAATAGCATCACCTTGTTCGCCTGCTTCAATAAATAAGCGTCTTGAACAGGTACAACGCTGTCCTGTAGTAACAAAGGCTGATTGAATAATATCATGCACTACCGCTTTAACATCGCTAATATCTTTAACGATTAGTGGGTTATTTCCACCCATTTCTAAAGCTAAAATCTTACCCGGTTGGCCGCCAAATTGTTCATGTAATAAATGGCCAGTATTTGAACTACCGGTAAAAAACAAACCATCGATTTGTGGATGTGAAGCAAGCGCTTTGCCTGTTTCAACTTCACCTTGTACGAGATTTATGACACCGTTTGGTAAACCCGCCTGTAACCAAAGTTTTAAGGTTTCTTCAGCAACTTTTGGTGTTAATTCACTTGGTTTAAATACAACTGTGTTACCCGCTATTAATGCAGGAACAATATGTCCGTTAGGTAAATGACCAGGGAAGTTGTAAGGACCGAAAATGGCAACAACACCATGAGGCTTATGACGTATCATTGCTTTTGCGCCAGGCATTGGGTTTTCAACAGTACCCGTTCGCTCATTGTTTGCTTTGACAGAAATCGCTATTTTACCCATCATGGCGCCAACTTCTGTACGGGTTTCCCAAAGAGGCTTACCTGTTTCTTCTGCAATGGTTATTGCCAGATTTTCTTTGTTCTCGCCAAGAAGCACAGCAAATTTTTCAGCAATAGCAATACGTGCTTCAAGGCTCATGTCTGCCCATGACTCAAACGCCGCTCTCGCACTTTTTACCGCAATATCAACTTGTTCTTTAGAAGCAGACTTTCCCTGCCAAATAACTGTGTTTCTTGCTGGGTTTAACGAGCTAACATCGTGACCTAAACCTGCTTGCCACTGACCATTAATTAATTGTATTGCTTTTGACATTTTTCTGTCCTTATACTTTACGACGTTACCAGGTGACATAAAAACCCACCTAATGAACTAATTATTATTTCACTGCGCGCTGCTCAGTGAAATAAAATGATTGCTTAGAGAATCAAGGTTTACGTTAATTGCGAACTAAGCGTACAAAATCACCTTCATTTACATGCAGTGCTTTAGCGATATCGTCTGACATCAACACCTGTTCAGCAGTTGCTCTTAGCGATACCTTTGCTTGAACAGCTCTAAAACCTGCAACTTTCGTGTTACAAATAATAAAATTAGCTTTATCATCTGTCTCACCAATAATGACTTGATACTTGCCACTATTTCGAATTGTTTTTACTTTGGCTGTTTGTGCTTCAACCGTGGGGCCACCATCAAAGATGTCAACGTATCCTCGGCGGGCAAAACCTTCGGCTTCTAATAATCGCAAGGCAGGTAATGTCTTAGGATGAACTTCGTTAATCACTTTTTGTGCATCTTTGCTTAATAAACTGACATAGATAGGATGCTTTGGCATTAACTCAGCGATAAAGACTTTTTTACCAATACCGGTTAAGTAATCGGCTGTTGGAAAGTCCATCGAAAAGAAATGCTCTTCTAACCAATTCCAAAAAGGAGATCGTCCTTCTTCATCAGATATACCACGCATCTCAGCGATAACTGTGTCTGCAAAGCGCTCGTGATGTTCAGCCATAAACAAAAAGCGACAACGAGACAGAAAACGGCCATTTTTATTTTTTCGGTGACTCTCACCCAAAAACAAAGTACAAATTTCAGATGCACCCGTGTAGTCATTACACAGTGACAATGTTTCTACGGTATTATAAATGCCTAACTCACGAGAGTTATGGACGACTTTACCTAAATGATAATGGTAAAAAGCATCTTCTAAACCTACAGCGGCTTCAATACCACTTGTACCAACAACCTGACCCGTGTCAGTATCTTCCATTACAAACAGATAACCTTCGCTAGACGGGTGCGACACATCTTTATCGAAAGAATACTCAGAATGAGCGATACGTTGCTTTAATAAGCCTTCATTGACAGGTAGTGATGTAAAACCGTGTCCTGATTCTATCGCAATACGATGTAAAGAGTCATAATCGCTCGCTTGAATAGGGCGTATAATAATCATAGAAAGATCTCATTTTTTACAAAGAAAAATGAAATTGCAGTCATTTTAGAAAAATAACTACAATTTCAACGGTGTAATTGTTTTATTAACGTAATTTAACAATGACTATTTTGCTAGTTTAGCAACAGCTTTTTCAAAACGCGCTAAGCCTTCATCGATATCAGCATCTGGAATAACTAATGAAGGAGCAAAACGAATAATGTTTGCGCCAGCAACTAAGGTCATAACACCTTCTTCTAAAGCAGCGTTTAAAAAGTCTTTTGCTTTGCCATGATACTGCTCGGTTAGTACCGCACCAATTAACAAGCCTTTACCACGAATTTCTTTAAATACTTTATGCTTAGCATTAATTGCGTTTAAACCTGCAACGTAGCGTTTTGCTTTTTCTTTTACACCATTTAAAATTTCTGGCGTATTAACCGTATCAAATGCGGCTTCAGCTACAGCACAGGCTAATGGGTTACCACCATAAGTACTACCGTGAGTACCTATTTTAAGGTGTTTAGCAAGTTCGGTTGTTGTTATCATCGCGCCGATTGGAAAACCACCACCTAATGCTTTTGCGGTTGTTAAAATATCAGGTACAACATTTAGACCCATATAAGCATATAAGTCGCCAGTACGGCCAACACCTGTCTGTACTTCATCAAAGATTAGTAAAGCGTTATGTTGATCACAAAGTTCACGCACACCTTCAATGAACTCTTGTGTAGGAGAAACTAAACCGCCTTCACCTTGTAATGGTTCAATCATTATGGCACAAGTTTTATCAGACATAATTGCTTTTAGTGCTTCTAGGTCGTTGTAGTCAACGTGATCTATATCACCAGGCTTAGGGCCAAAACCATCTGAATAAGCTTTTTGTCCACCAACAGTAACGGTAAAGAAAGTACGGCCGTGAAAACCTTGATTAAATGCAATAATTTGTGTTTTGCCTGCGCCATGAACATCAAGTGCCCAGCGACGAGCTAATTTAAGGGCTGCTTCATTTGCTTCAGCGCCCGAGTTGGCAAAGTAAACTTTATCTGCAAAAGTATGATCAACCATTTTTTTAGCTAAACGTAAAGCGGGTTCATTCGTCATTACGTTAGATAAGTGCCAAATTTTATCAGCTTGGTCTTTTAATGCGCCAACCAATGCTGGGTGACAATGGCCTAAACAGTTAACCGCAATACCGCCAGCAAAATCAATAAATTCACGGTCTTGTTGATCCCAAACACGAGAGCCTTTACCACGTACAGGGATTACCGTTGACGGCGCATAGTTAGGTACCATTACGTCATCAAATAATTTACGGTCTACAGGAAAATGGTTAGTCATTGTTCACACCTCAAGTTATTAAACACTGCTGTGCAGTGTATCTTGGCATTACCGCAAAATAGCTCAGCAGGTAAAAACCTTATATTAGTTTATTTTTCAGCAGACATAAAAATGATGAAGCTAAAAATTAGGCGCTAAGTATGACAGAGAAAACAAGTACTGTCTTGCTCAAAATGACTGCAGACCTTATAAAACAAAGGCTTGCCATGTTTTATTCAGTATAGATGCATAACTATATAAAGAGAGTTTTATAGGCTTACTAACGGAATTGCTCGTGAGGTAACGAACACAGTGGGTTATTAACAATAGGTAAACTTTTCATAATTAATCAAAAATTATTTAAAATTTAATTTTATGTGATCAATGTCGCTTTTCTTTAATAAATTGATCTCTTGTGGCGTGATTCGTACTGTTGTTAACAGTAACTTAGCTTCATCATTACTGATTAAATCATCTTTAGCTAAGCTTCTAAAAGCAACATACGCTTTTGCTTTGGTGACTATTTGCGCTAGTGGGCACATTTTTTCTAATGTTTCTGTGTAGGCAAGATCAAATATAGCTTCGGTAATTTGCAAGCGGTCTAGACGCATCAACTCCACTAAATCTGCTGATATCTTGCTACTGCGTGTTATTAGCTGTTCGATTAATAAGTCTGGTGAAGCGTCAAAGGCAACTAATGTATCATGAAGTTTTTTATCTTTATTCTCGTAAGCAGCTTTTAATTCTGCGGTATGTAACTCACTGTAAGTGGTTAAAAAGCAGCGAGAAACAGCGATTAGTCCTAGGTGACTAAACATGCCAGCAGCAAAAGCCGAAAATTCATCCATACCTGCTTTTTTAGCCAATACTGAGGAAGACATGGCAACAGCCAAACTGTCATTCCAAAGTTTTCTTTTCATTAACGTGTAAGGAGCCGTGCTATTAGGTAACCAATGTTTGAGCATAAAGGTTGGCATGACTAACTTTAAATTGTCTAAGCCGATATAACTTAATGCTAAACTTGCGTCAGTAACTTGGACATCGGCCCGTTTACGATACTGTGGTTTATTGACCAGATTAATTAGCTCATTTGCTAACCAAGGTAATGATTTAGCTAAAGGAATAATACGATTAATCGAAGCGGCGCGCACTGACAGTATTTCCATAATACTGGGAATGGCATCTTCAATTTTTAATATTTTGTTGTAGAGGTTTTCTTTGTTATCAAATTTTTTGTTTACTTCAGTTGTCACATGGGTAAAAAATTTAGCCATGACTTGCTCAGTAAAGAAACTTTCTCCGTGGGCCTGAATGATTTTATTTTTATTTGCTTCTTCTTCAACCGCAAGTAATTCTCTGCGGCGATTAGCTTGTTCGCTGTTTTGATGGACAGCAACAGACACTTTTCCACTTTGCTTTTCAGCAAAGCCTTTACTGATCATTAAGCTCATCGCTCTTTTATATATTGGGGCGACTAGGTCGTTGTTTTCAAATATCTGCATGAGCTAATAGGGTGTTTTCCAATAAAGTTGAACTTGAATAGTCTTTATCGGCGACATACACAAAAGTATGAATGATGACAAATGAGAGTGATCGCCTGACGCTAATTTTTTTGTTTTATTTGCAGTGAGTAATAAAGTTCTTCAGTAACATCATGCCTTGTTCCGTTAAAATCGATTCAGGATGAAATTGTACACCTACAATAGGCAATGTTTTATGGGCTAAGGCCATAATTTCATTGTTTTTACCCTGTTCATCTTTGCTCCAAGCCGTTACTTCAAGGCAATCAGGCAAAGTGTCTTTATTAACAATTAATGAATGATAGCGTGTCACAGTTAAAGGGTTATTTAATTGATGGAATAAGCCACTTTCGTTATGTTTTATTCTACTTGTTTTCCCATGCATCACGACAAGTGCTTTTTCAATACTTGCACCAAAGTGTTGTGCAATACACTGATGACCTAAACAAACACCTAAAATTGGCACTTTACCGGCAAAGTGTTTAACTATCTCTAATGATAATCCCGCTTCATTTGGAGAACATGGACCTGGAGAAATAACAATATACTGGGGTGATAGTACCCTAATTTCAGCTAAAGTTATTCGGTCATTTCGTGCAACGACGACCTCTTGCCCTAATGCTTGGAAGTAATGTACTAAATTAAAAGTAAAAGAGTCGTAATTGTCGAGCATTAATAACAAAATAGTCCCTTGGGTAGGAAGATAATAAACGCGGCTATTCTAATCGCTCATCATTGACAATTCATTATATATTTCTACTTTGCTGCTTTGTTGTTGTTTTTGTTGGTTTTTTAATAACATAACAGACACCCCACATAAAAAAGGCTGATACTTACGTAACAGCCTTTAATTAAGATGATGTTCAAGCGTAAGTTTCTAGAACTTAGTTGCAACTTGTATCCATAGTTTGCTGGTATCCGTACTCAATTCATCAGCACTGTAACGGGCAAATTTTACCAGTAAGTCGTAATCCTTTTTAAAGGTATAGGCGGCGACAAGATCTAATTCTGTACCATAGTCTATATTGCCTTCATTTGCCGCTAGGTCATGGAATGTTGCCGCTAACTTAACTCCAGCCAATTTTGTTTTAACGGTAATGTATGTATCTTCAACACCATTTGGCATACCAGTACTGCTACCCGTATTTAAGAATTTATCTGAAAAACCTTGGAATTTATGTAAGGTCGCAAAAGGTGTACTAAATGCTGCTTTAGCGTTATCACTGCCTAAAACCTCAATGCCTGCTAATAATGTAACTTGACCTAAGTCAGTGGCTATCTCAGCATTGTAGTAGTTAGCATCGTAATTTACGGGGTTATCACCAACGTCGCTTTGCATTGCTGCACTTAAGTTAACACTTACCGCGCCAAATTTACCATTGTAAAGAGCGCCGAAGGTGCTTGAAGACATTGCATGTGCTCTATCAAAGTCTAATACATAGGCAAATGCTGATATTTTGTGTTCGGTATTAATTTTGTAGGCAGCATTCGCAAAATGAAAAGCACCTGAAAGATCGTCACCTTTTTTGTCATCGCCAAAAATGCGGTTTGCGTTATAGATGTAGCTGTAATCGAGGGAAAGTGCAGCGCTTGCGGTATATTCAATACGGTAACCGTCATAGGTTTGTTCATTTTGACGCCAGCCAACACCACCAATAAAACGCTGATTATTATGTAAAATACGTTGGCGACCTGCTGTTAATTTAACTTTTTCGCTATTGTATTGTAAAAAAGCCTGGTTAACGTCGGTTATTTCAGGGTCAGCAACGACAGCATCACTGCCAGAGTAATCAAAGGTTAAGTCATTATAATCATCAACAATGGCGGTTACATTATCAACCTCAAGGCCTAACGACCATTTTTTATAATTGCCTGTTTGTAGGGTTAGACGAGACTTTATTGTTAACGCTGTTGCATCTTTATCTGTGGTGCCATTTGCACCGTCTTCATCGACACCTTCATAGCGGGCGCGTAAGCTCACATTTACTTTACTGTCTGTTAGTGCTTTTTTAATACCTGAATTGAATGCCGCATCGTCTGCCATTGCAAAAGGCGCAGAAATAATAGAACCGGTAATTAAAGCCAGTGATAATTTTGTTTTCGTAAATTTCATCGTGTATATCCTATCTATTTTATGTATGTATCTTTCGGCTCGACACACGTTATTGCGACCAAACAAGGAGGTCACACACAGTGGCGTTATTTAATATGGTTTAATGTTTATTTCTTGAGAACTAATTAATGGGCTGATTTTGTCACTTTGCCAAAATGCAAAGTTTGATTTAAATCAAGTTGTGATTTTGTCTAATGATGCAGCTGTTTTATTGTTGATTTACATCAAACATTAGCTTGATACTGTTAGAGCGGATTAAAAGTAGAATGATAAAATGCTAAATACATAGCAGATAAAATATAGTAAAGAGGATTGAATTATCTCAGCGCTAAAGTAAAGCATATCTGCTTATCAACGCTTGTTCATACAAGGTGAGTTATAAAAAAATGGATAGTCGTTAAAAAGAGAACGGTATCAATTGCCGTTCACTTTAGTCACGTTACGATATATGTATCAAAGGTTTATCGGGAATTATTTTTCAATAAAAGCGGTTGCTTATTATCTTTTTGCTAACACTAAGTCTGATTGTGGCACTGAGCTACAAGCTAAAACAAAGCCTTGTTCTTTCTCATCGTCACTTAAACCGTCGTTAGCTAATTGTTTAACATCACCATCTATTAGTTTTATTTTACAACGACCACACATGCCACCACGACATGAATAGGGAAGTAGCATTCCTGCTGATTCACCTTGTTCTAAAATAGAGTCTTTTGTGTTGCCAATAACGTTTTTGTTCCATGACTCAAAGTTTAAATTAACTTTTCCTTTACGCATTTTTTTTGGCTCCTTGTTAACACTGGCTTGTGCAGTCGTTTTTTTGTTAGCTGTTTTTTTTGTTGGTTTGGCAATAAATATAGGTGGATTTTGCTTCTTTAAAATAACAATTTCATCACCTTGCTGAATACTTCCTTGATTAAGCGCAATTAAATTTTGCCCAAACATCACATCTCCACTGGCCACTTGTCGGTAGTTTATTAAGGTTGTTAGCGGTTCTTGCTGTGGATGATTTTCGGCATTGTTAGGGTTCACTGTAGTGAAAATACAACGTGAACAAGGCTTAGTTACTTCAAATTCAACCTCGCCAATACGAATATGCTGCCAAGTGTCTTCGGCGTAGGCATCGCAGAGGTTAGCCACAATATTAGGTCTGAATTGTTTCATGGTAATCGCAGGGATTGATTGTTGAGTTAGCCGGTTATTTAAATCATCGAGTGAGGCTTGAGAGGTAAGCAATAGTGGATAACCGTCAGCAAAGGCAATTTTTTTATGACTTTTGCTAACTAAACGCTGTGATTTTTTACCAAAATAAAGAAGCTGGCAAGGTTTTTTTAGGAATTGGCTGAACCATAAATCAAAATTTTCATGGCCATACTGTGCTTGTATTTCATCTTGCCATACCGTTACTTTTTTATAAATGGGTGACAATTCTTGATAAAGTAGATGCAGCGCTGGCATATCTGGAGCGGTTAATATTAAGCCCTGTGCAGATAAATTAACCTTAATAAGGCAAAGTGTTGGTTCAGTGCGAGCGGTTATAAATTGGCCATTTTTATCTGTTATGACAAAACGGCGGTCAAGGCTCAAGCCCAAGTCATCAACCCAACTAGTCGATAATGAAATACCAGCAGCCGATTTAATCGGGTAAATATGAAGTGATTGTAGTGAAGGTGATCGCACGTCGCATCCTTTAATTTAGTATGGCTATGCATACTTACTAAATTAACAAGGCATTGCAATGCCTTTTTACTATCTTATCAGGTATATTATCAGAGATTATTTTGATCTTATTTTTATTACTGGTTACCACAGCATTGCCAAGGTAACCAAGCTTTAACGGACATAACATGCATATTCACATTTTAGGTATTTGCGGCACATTTATGGGCGGTATCGCCGCTATTGCAAAACAGCTGGGGCATCGTGTTTCAGGTTGCGATGCTAATGTTTATCCGCCAATGAGCACACAACTTGAACAATTAGGTATTGAGTTAAAACAAGGCTACTTAACAGAACATTTAAAAGATGAGCCTGATTTAGTGATTGTTGGCAACGCCATGTCACGCGGCAATGTTATGGTTGAATACGTACTCGATAGAAATATCGCCTACACGTCTGGCCCGCAGTGGTTATTAGATAATGTTTTAAAAGACCGTTGGGTCATCGCTATTTCGGGTACTCATGGCAAAACTACCACTAGCTCTATGGTTGCCTGGATCCTAGAGTATGCTCATATGAAACCGGGTTTCTTAATTGGTGGTGTACCACAAAATTTTGATTGTTCGGCACGTTTAGGTGACGCCCCCTTTTTTATCATTGAAGCCGATGAATACGATACCGCCTTTTTTGATAAGCGCTCTAAGTTTGTTCATTATCGTCCGCGCACCTTAGTGATTAATAACATGGAGTTTGATCACGCTGATATTTTTAATGACTTATCTGATATACAACGCCAATTTCATCATCTTATTCGTATGGTGCCAAGTAACGGCCTAGTGTTGTCACCCAAAAATGAATCAGCCATCACTGAAACTTTAGCGCAAGGTTGTTGGACACCCACAGAATTTAGTGTCGACAATGAATTTAGTAAATCTGGCTGGTATGCAGAAAAGCTTACTGGCGATGGTAGTGAGTTTATTGTCTACTTTAAGGATGAAATACAAGGCACAGTAAAATGGAACTTAATTGGTGATTTTAATATCGATAACGGTTTAATGGCTATTGCCGCTGCTCGACATGCCGGCGTTCCTAGCCATGTTGCTATTGATGCACTGGCTGAGTTTATTAATACCAAAAGGCGTTTGGAGCTGCGCGGTGAAGTAGGGAAGGTACGTGTATTTGATGACTTTGCCCATCATCCTACCGCTATTGCTAAAACGTTAGCCGGTGTTCGAGCGAATGTAAGTGCTAACGGTGAAGGCGATCAATCATGTCGAGTAATCGCGGTATTAGAACCAAGATCAAACACCATGAAATCAGGTATTCATAAAGACACCCTTCCAGCATCATTAGCTCAAGCAGACGTTGTCTATTTATTTCAAGACGAGCAAGTGCAATGGTCAGTAAATACACTGATTAAAGAATGCCGACAGCCGTGTTTTGTTGAGACAGATATAGATGTTTTAGTGAGTCATATCGTTAACAACTCACAAGCAGACGATACTATCGTTGTGATGAGTAATGGTGGATTTGGCAATATTCACCAAAAAATATTAGATCAATTAGCAAAGAAAGGATAGTTATGAACGAGTTTCGAGAAAAAATTACTGTCGCAATTACCGGCGCATCTGGTGCTCCCTATGCATTAAGATTAATCGAATGTTTAGTTGCTGCGAATGTACAAATTTATGTTTTATGTTCAAGCGCAGCACGAGTTGTTCTTGACACAGAAGTTGGCATTAAAATACCGGGTTCACCTGACGGCGCCACTCAATTTCTCAGTGAAAAATTTAAGGCAAAACCTTCACAAATCACAGTCTTTGGCAAAGAACAATGGTTCTCTCCCGTGGCTTCTGGCTCTGCTGCCCCTAAAAAAATGATTGTCTGTCCTTGTTCAACGGGCACATTAGCCGCTATTACCTTAGGTATGAGTGACAACTTGATTGAGCGTGCTGCCGATGTTGTTATTAAAGAAAGAGGGCAGTTGATTTTAGTGGTACGAGAATCACCTTTTTCTACCATACACTTACAAAATATGCTGACACTTTCACAAATGGGCGTTACTGTCATGCCAGCGGCACCTGGCTTTTATCATCACCCCAAGTCGATTAATGATTTAATTGATTTTATGGTGGGCAGAATGTTGGATCATTTAGGTATTGAACAAGCGATTATTCCGCGCTGGGGTTATCAGCTTTAATGTTTACTTGTGGTGTTTGGCTTTTATTCTCTGTTTTACAATTGGGATCGATCTCTTTGCGGTGAATATCGCAAGGAGTTGATTGACCATTAATTATAATTTTTTGTCGACCATTGCTCATTGACACAGAGCCACAAGAAAATAAAAAAAGTATCAGTAAAGTAGATAATAACTTTTGCATATTTTTGCTCTAGAATCCTATGTGAAATCAGTATAAGTTATTTAAATAAGTTAGAACAGTTTTCAGGTGAGGCTGCCATTAACGTAACCGTTTTACCACTTCGCACTTTTACACAACTTACTGATTCAGGAATTTTTTGCTTTTGAATGACATCAAATTCACCTTGGATGGCGGAATTTAGATGGTACTGAAAAGCATCATTACTCCCTTCAAATAAAGCGGTAAATAACCCAAAAACTAATGCCCCAGCGATGGTCCCTGCAATCATATCTTTATGGTTACCGTCAAGTTCGCCTAATAAGCCAATGCCAGCACCGGTAATAATACCTGTTTTGACCTCTGAAGATAAAGTTACCGGAGTAACCGACGCAATAGTCGCATAAAATTCTTTAATTATTTGGTGTTGCTCTGCTCGGTCAACCCCATGGCTTGCACATCCGGCAAATAGTAAAGCGCTAAGTAATAATCTTTTCATGGTGTTTTCTCAATAATTTATTGTGCATATAATAAGGAGGGCACAAGGAGTATGAAAAGATGTTACCGAGAGTTACAAGCCAAAAATATTTAAAAATTGTATGTTAATTGTTTACGGTGGCTTACATAATTTTACGTTTTCAAAAAAATTATAGGTAAGGCGTTAATAGGATATTGCTTATGCCAAGTTTGGGGTAATAGGCCTGAAAAATTCTCCGGCTTGATTAGATAACCCCAAACGGTATTGAGTTCGCCTGGGGATTTAAACCATAGTGAACTTATTGATAAAATACTCAAATGGGATGAATGGCATTATAGTTTAAATACCTCACCTAAAATCGTTGTATTAGATACACGCACCCAGCGATGGTACTCTGAAAGTAATGCCGGCAAACCTTCTGGCTTAATGGACTGGCAGTCATTATCAGCCCTACAGCAAGCGTTAATTAATGAGCCTAATATTATCATGGTCTCTGCTGCACCTATTTATGGGGTTAAGTTGATTGAAACTATTCAGCGTATTTTTACTTTTTGGGGAAAGCCTTTAGCAGTAGATGCTGAAAACTGGATGGCACACTCTGGCACAGCTAATGTGATGTTAAATATTTTTAGACACAATAAAACACCGCCTAATTTTATTATTCTTTCAGGTGATGTGCACTATTCTTTTGTTTATAAAGTGACTCACCGTTTTCGTCGTAACAGCTAAAAAATATTACAAGTCACCTGTAGCGGTTTAAAAAATGAATTTCCAGCCGCTTTATTACATACCTTAGAAAGGCTAAATAAATATTTGTATGCGACTTATTCACCGCTTAACTGGTTTACAAAAAGAAGGCGGATGAAGGTCCGTGTGAGAAGGCCTAATTACATTGACTCAGCTAACGATGTAACTTTATTTAATGGCAGTGGTATTGGCTTGTTGACCTTAAGCGAAGATAACCAAACCATCACCACAGAAATCATTACAACAAAAGGAAAAGTTGTTCGCTTTGAGCAACTCTTGTAATACGGCAAAAAGCGACAAGCAACTTGAACTCAGCATTGAACAACTATTTGATTAGTTATTGATTAGTTGATACTTTATATTCAGTTTAGGCATAAACGTTAATGTAAAATGGAATTTATCTAATGGCTATTTATCAAAGAATCTTTATAGTAGGGTTACTTTTTTTACTCGTATCGTGTAGTCCAACGAAACATAGCCAAGCCTTGCAGGCATATCAGCAAGCTAAGCAAGAACTCAACCTCACTCACTCAATCACCGCATTAAAAAAACTGGTTCAACTAAAACCCTCACAATACCAAGCTGAATTAACGCTTGCCGAAAAAGCGCAAGATAAATTAATAGCGGCACAAGTTCACCTTGCTCAGGGCGATTACTATTTAGCTTATCTGTTAAGTCATGATTCTCATCAGCACTTCCCCAGTACCGAAAATAAAAAAGTATTAATACAGGCAGCTAAAAAGTTAGTGCCGATAATAAAAATAATGCAATTTATTAGCGAATCATTTACTAGTCGGCCAACAGATCTACCTGAAATTTATCAGGAATGTCTTAATCGACCTGTTGATGACTGGGACTTAATAAAGGTTAATAGCGTGATCAACCAGTTAACGCAAAGTAAAGCCAAATTAACCAAAGCGCTAAGTCGAATAAACAGCAGTGACCTCGAGTCAATACTACCAACAGGGTTTGCATTACAGCGTGGAATTAAAGCCCAACTAACGCTCATTGAGCGCGAGAGAGATTATCTACCTAAGCTCGCTAAGCACCTAAGTGCAAAGTTACTGATAGATTTAAATAAATCATTAACAGATAACACCATCGAACTGTTATCTATGTTTGACTCTGAAACGGCAAAAAGTAATAGCCAAGCCACTTTTATTGGCGCTAGAACAAATTACTCGTCCTATAAAAACCTAGTGGTTAACCTGTCTTTAGCGACAAACTTAGCTTCCGGTGATCGCCATGCAAGTTGGTATCAAGCATGGCAAACTATGGAGAGTGAGGTCCTTGATCCACAAGGTTTATTTTTAAATTATCCTCTTCAAGCAGAGCGAAGAAGTAAAAATATAAACCGCCACATCAATGTTAACGTTACTGAACCTTTACAAGCAAAGGTTGAAGATATTGATATTAATGATTTTTATTTACGCTACCCAGCCATCAATGCACTGACCAAAAAGTTAGTAATTGATAAAGCTATTTTATTATAAATATAAGTTATTCATGAATTATAGCGGAGTTACCTTAATGCACATTTTTCTAAAAATAGTTACCTTTAGTTGTTTTTTACTCTTTTCCTTGTTTGCTTTTTCAGCCGTTGAGGAAGTCGTACTGCCACCTATTCTTGACTACTACCCTAATTGTGAATACCAAGTCATTAAAGAAACGAGTGTTATTGGTATGGCTAAAGCGCAGCAAATGGCTAAAACTACCAAGAGATTATTAAATCAATTACAACAAAAAGCGATAGATGCTGGCGCCAATGGTGTGATTATCATCGATAAAAAAATAGAAGATATTAACGTTTTAGATGAAAAGGGTGGGCAACAACAAATACGTTTTTTTGCTAAGCTCATTGTGCAGTGTCAACAGAAAAAAGTAGCCCATGAAATGGGCACTCCACATGTCATCCATCAAAGATTTACCGCTTATAATCATGACGGTGTTAAAGCAAAAAGTATGATGACCTTCAAATTGACTTCTGCTGACTCTAGAGTTGGCCGGCCTGAAGTTATCAATACTGAGGTATCTTTGGCTAACGGTCTTTATGGCGTAAAGTTGGGCGATAGCTATCAACAAGTCATCAAAAAATTTGGTGAGCCTAATGTGCAATTAACCTTGCTGGCTGATGAGTTGATTATAGGTTACGGAAGACACCATTGGTTGCATTTTCAATTGGATAAATTAGTAAAGGTACAAAGTACTTTGCCATATTTATCAGCCAGTATTTTGAATAAAATTCCTTTACTTGATTTTTTTGATGCCAATGCTTGGAAGATCAACAATAAGGTCGGTCGAAAAGCACTTTTAGAGGAAGTTTATTCTGCATTAGCGTTAGATAAACCTTTAAATGAAAAGAATCAATTAGTCTTTAATAGCCAAGACAAGGTGCTAACACTAAATTTTATTGCCAGTAAAAATTCTCATACCAATGAAAAGAAATATACGTTGGGTGGCTTCTCTATGGAGCAAAGCAACTATAAAGAAAGTCGTATGCTGCCTTTTGATGATCAAGTGATTCAAAACGAGGCAATTACACAGGCGTATTTAGCCCTAGTATCAAACAAAGAGATAAACGTTAATAACCTTGCAGAGCAGCTTGGTGAAGCTAAAGGGCGGATAGTATTGCCAAGAGGGATCACTATCAATCTTTATAACCAACATTTAATGTTAAAGGTAAACGCTACTGAACTTGTTGAAATTCATTTGTTGGAAGAAGTCTTTATAAACGATAACGCTAATTCAAAAGCTATTTGGGCTTTGGGGGATTTTATTCAAGGGGGATCATTTGAACAACTTCAACAGTCTTTTCCTGACGATGCCTATGAAAGTAATTATGGTATCGAAATACCGTCGGTAGGGTATTCGTTATTTTTGCTCTTTGATGATTATAATAAGGGAAAACCCTTATATGAAGCGGTAATTAGCATATATTAATTACAGTCTAGCGTCGGTAGGGTATTCGTTATTTTTGCTCTTTGATGATTATAATAAAGGAAAGCCGTTATATGAAGCGGTAATTAGCGTATATTAATTACAGTCTATAATGAGTCGTTAAAGATCAATATTGAGTCGTTAAAAATCAATATTTGCTAATTTCACTGAAGTTCTGTTTTAGTAAACTCAGTGAAATTAGCTGCAGCGATTAGTCGCTAATAGATCAAGTTACCCGAGTAACTTGCCTAAACCTTGCGTTAATACTTGTTTTGCGTCTTGCCCTTGTGGAGTGTCTAAGTAGCTTTGAGCACTAGATACAAAGCTGCTTATCATTTCTGGATTTAAACCTAATGCTTCAAATTGCTTTTTTATATCATTAATAGACTTTAATGAATCACTGTATTGTGAAGCTTTGTCAAGTAAACCGCTTAAGCCTTTGCCAGAGCTAAGTTCGCTAATATCAGGCATTTGACTAACAAGTCCATCGACACCCGGTAATGATTTAGCTAACTGACTAAACTGTTCTGTTGAAACATTACTTTTTACGTAATTAAAGATAGCACCCATACCGCCAGCTGCTTGTTCAGTATTAACATTTAATGAATTTGTTAATTGTTCAACTAAACCTTCAGTGCTTGGCAATTTTACACTTTGCTCTTCAACTTCGCCCATTCCAACAAAGCTTTTTAAGCTATCAAACCAGCTAGTTTCCTGTGCCATAGCCGAACTGCTTAATGTTGAAATAGTTAATAAAATGATAATTTTTTTCATGGGGGATTTCCGTAATGATTAAAAGTTATTAATAAATTAAGGTAATTGTACGACATTTTACAGTTTAATAGGAGCAAATATATCGGTTAAATTGCTAGAAATTCACAACCAAAGAATAAGTTTTGAAGAGAGTTTAACTATTTATACAAGCGTGTTTATTCTTTACAGGACTTAACCATTGCCTATGTTCATAAGGCCTATTAACGCGATACTTTTCTTTAGGCAATAAAAAAGCCTTACAAAGTGTAAGGCTTGAATTGCTCGCTGTAGGTCTAGTTTATACTAGCTTCTTTTTAGTTATTTCTTTTATTATTATTATTTTTATTTGTGTACTTCTTTAACGCGGGGCAATTTATAACAAAGCGAAAAAGCTAACGCAACAACTTTAATAGAGCATTTATACCACGATTTTTTTCGTATAAAGTAACTTTTGTTACAATTAATTATGTTTATTGAAATTAAGTGACTGATTACTAATCGCTTATTGTTTTTATATCATAAATAGATCTAATTATTACAGCAACGAATTGATTTAGAACATAGACCCAAAAAATTGCTAATGGTAGAATGCGCGCATATAAAAATGGGAAGATACTTCATGACTGAATTAAAAAACGATACTTACTTACGCGCGCTTTTGCGTCAGCCTGTAGATTACACACCAGTATGGATGATGAGACAAGCAGGGCGTTACTTACCTGAATACCGTGAAGTTCGCAAAAACGCTGGCGATTTTATGTCGGTATGCCGCGATGCTGATCTTGCATGTGAGGTTACCATTCAGCCGTTACGTCGTTTTCCGCTTGATGCCGCCATTTTATTTAGCGATATTTTAACTATTCCTGACGCTATGGGCTTAGGCTTATATTTCGAAACAGGGGAAGGGCCGAAATTTGAGCGTCCTATTACCTGTAAAGCTGATGTAGAAAAAATAGGCATACCCGATCCAGAAGTGGAATTACAATATGTAATGAATGCGGTACGTACTATTCGTAAAGAATTAAAGGGCGAAGTACCTCTGATTGGTTTTTCAGGTAGTCCATGGACATTAGCGACTTATATGATTGAAGGAGGTAGTTCAAAAGCCTTTACCAAAATCAAAAAAATGATGTTTGCTGAGCCAAAAACATTACACATGCTATTAGATAAGTTAGCGGATTCAGTGATTTCTTATTTGAATGCACAAATTGCTGCCGGCGCGCAATCTGTTATGGTCTTTGATACATGGGGTGGTGTGTTATCACCACGTGATTATAACGAATTTTCATTACAGTACATGGCTAAAATTGTTGATGGTTTAACTCGTCACAATGAGGGGCGTAAAGTACCGGTAACCTTATTTACTAAAAATGGCGGTATGTGGTTAGAGTCTATTGCGGCAACGGGTTGTGATGCAGTAGCGCTTGATTGGACCATAGATATTGAAAATGCTAAAGCCCGTATTGGCGACAAAGTTGCTTTACAAGGTAATATGGATCCTTCAATGCTTTACGCGCCATTACCTCGTATTGAGCAAGAAGTTGACAAAATTCTTGCCGGCTTTGGTGACGGTGGTACTGGACATGTCTTTAATTTAGGTCATGGTATACATCCTGATGTGAATCCAGAACATGCGGGCCACTTTATAGAATCAGTACATCGTTTAAGTAAGCCTTACCATAAGTAATATATTAATAGTTAAGCTATAAATTATAAAGGAGCCTTGTGCTCCTTTATAATAATGAGCTAACTCATTGCTAGTATTTTATTTCATCTAGTGGATATTTTGCTTAAATATCGTCATTATATAGAGTAAATTTATTACTCTCACCCCAAGTTGTAATGTATGACAGACCCTTTAAATAACGAACTTGATAAGCTGAACGAGAGCGATAGCTTGCTAGCAAAGGAAGCCATTTCTTTGCTAGACAAATACCGTAAGCTCGAAGATCGTTATACTGCACTTTTTAAGTTAAACCAGTTATCTCATGACTGTGCAGATTTAAGTATGTTTTATGGTCAAGTTCACCAATCCATTGCATCAGTGATGAGAGCTGAAAATTTTTATATTGCCCTTTATGACCAAACCCTTTCAACGTTAGAGTTCGTTTATGATGTGGATGAAAAAGATGATTATCCTCTAGGTAAGTCACCCCTTGAAGCATTTGAAGGTTCTATGACTTGCTATGTTATTGAAACGGCTAAACCACTCTTGGCGACCCCTGAAATTGTGACTGAATTAGAAACTAATAATTCAATCAAACGTATTGGCTCCGATAGCACTGACTGGCTTGGTGTACCATTACTTAATGATGGTGTTGTTATTGGCGTTATGGCCGTACAAAGTTATTCCGAAGCACTCCGTTACCAAGTAGATGACCTTGAGCTAATGGAATTTACCGCTCAGCATATAGTTACCGCTATGACCCGTTTACACGACCATGAGCGTTTACAAAATGCGGTAAATTCTCGCACTCGCGAATTAATGAAGCAAATTAGAGAACGAGAAAAATCAGAACTATTGCAAGAGTCACTTTTCAAAATATCAGAGTTAACCAACGATGCTACGCTCCATATTGATGAATTTTATTCGATGGTTCATAATATTGTTGGTCAGTTAATTAACGCACAAAACTTTTATATTACTAAATATGATCAACATTCAAAAACACTAACTTTTGTTTATTATTTAGATCAAAACTCTACCAATGCAGCCGTCGACTCGCAGCCTAGGGTATTAGGGAATGGCTTTACCGAATATATTATTCGTACCGGTGAAACTCAATTACTTAATTACCCGAAAATGTATGCCTTGTATCAACAAGGTGAGACAAAAGAGCCACAAATAGAAACTAAATCTTGGCTGGGCGTGCCATTAATACATTCAGGTGTAGTGTTGGGAGCAATGGTCTTACAAAGTTATAATTTAGCAACAACCTTTACCGAACAAGATGCCGAGCTATTGAAATTTGTTTCTCAGCATGTTGCATCAGCGATTCAAAGACGTGACATATTAGAAGTTGAACGACAGTCTCATATCCTTCTAGAGCAGCAAGTTAAGCTGCGAACTGTGGCATTAGAAGACGAAATCAAGCAAAGAAAACAAGCTGAAGAGAAGTTACAACATACGGCGTCGCACGATATTCTAACCGGTTTACCTAACCGTACTTTATTTATTAATTTATTAAACCACGCTATCGCCTGTCATAAACGAAAAGCAGATCTTAAATTTGCTGTGTTGTTTTTAGATCTTGACCGTTTCAAAGTCGTTAATGATAGCTTAGGCCACCATGCCGGTGACTTACTTTTACAAGAAATAGCCAAAGAGTTAAAAGTACTGGTCAGAGACAAAGACACTGTTGCTCGATTAGGTGGTGATGAATTTGTTATCTTGATTGAAGACCTCGAATCTAATCATGAAGCTTATGATATTGCGCAACGTATCACTGATTTTTTAGCGACGCCCTTTACTATTGAAAATCAAAGTATTTTTATTGGCACAAGTATTGGCGTGTTGTTTAATAATGAACGTTATGACAGTGCTGATATTATGCTCAGAGATGCTGATACCGCCATGTATCATGCAAAAGATAAAGGTAAGGGACGTTATGAAGTGTTTGATTCTAGTATGCAGAAAAAAGTGCAACATGCCCTGGAATTAGAAGCCGATATTCGTGATGGAATAGCCAATAGTGAATTTTCTCCTTACTTTCAACCTATCGTTGATTTAAAAACTGAAACTGTTGTTGGTTTTGAAGCACTGGCGCGTTGGCAGAGCAATAAGCGTGGTTTTGTTTATCCTGATGATTTTATCCCGTTAGCTGAAGAAACGAATTTAGTCATGGCGATTGATTTTCTTATTCTGGAAAAGTCTTGTCTACAGTTAAAACAGTGGGAAGCAATCTGTGGTCGTAACGATTTATATGTGAGCTGTAACCTCTATGGTAATCACTTTTTTAGTGCAACCCTGCCCGCAGATATTGAAGAAATAATTCAACGTGTGGGCATTAAACCTAGCCAACTAAGAGTCGAATTAACTGAGCGTGCTTTATTAGAAAATAGTGATTTAGTGCTAGAGAATATGAATACTTTAAAAGTGCTAGGCGTTAAAATTCTGCTTGACGATTTTGGTACCGGTTATTCAAGTCTTAGCTACTTACATCGTTTTCCTATTGATGTGCTGAAAATTGATCGCTCATTTATTAACAACGCTCATGAACATGATAATCATCAAGCAATCATAAAAACAATTATAGATTTAGCTACTAATTTGAATATGGGCACGGTTGGAGAAGGTATTGAAAACTTAGCCGATGCCGAACTACTAACGGCTATGGCGTGTCGGTATGGGCAAGGCTATTATTATGCTAAGCCTATGGCTGCGGCTGATTCTGAAAAATATTTACTCAAGTAGTTTATCTAAATAATACCACCACACCTTATTGGTATTAACAGTACTTTTCCCTTTGACCTGTCAGGTTTAATTGCCATTAGTGTTAACCAATAACTTTGTCACTATACTAGCGTTTTATTTTTACAATCATTATAGTGACGGTCGATATAAATCTACTGATCTTAAAAAAAATTAAGTCATAATATGAAAAAACCAATGAAATTTAAATTAATAGCCAGCGTAAGTTTATTAACTATCGCATTCTTATCTGCGTGTGGACAAAGCGAAAAAGCAACGACAACTGTTGCCGAAAAAGCACCACAAGTTAATGAAAACAATATTCGAGCTCACATAGAATTTTTAGCCGACGATACATTGTTAGGCAGAGATACCGGCAGCGATGGTTACCAAATTGCGGCTAATTACGTAAAGTCATACTTCAAGCAATTAGGTTTAACGCCTATGGGTGAGCAAGCAGGATTTGAGCAGCAAGTTACTTTTCGTAAAGCGTTTCTTGAAGAAAATAGTGCTAAGTTATCGGTAATCAATAGCGATGGTGAAGTTGCGCTCACATTTAAAGATGCGTTTATTATGTCGGGCGACAGTACATCGACAGAATCGGCTATATCAGCGGAAACTGTTTTCATTGGTTACGGCGTTGTTTCTGAAGATTTTGGTTATAACGACTATAAAGATATTGATGTTGAAGGAAAAGTTGTTGTCGTCTTAACAGGCCGTCCAGACGATTTACCTTCAGAAGAAGGCGCTCATATTGGCTCGGGTAGTGAAAAATTAAAAAATGCTGTTAAAAATGGTGCTGTTGGTTTTATCACGATTCATACGCCAAAACGCGATGCAGTACGCACCTTTACTAAAACGGCTAGTTATGCCGATGCACCAAGGCTTAACTGGTTAGATAAAGACGGAATACCTTTTGGTAAACATCCCCAGTTGAAAGGCGGAGCTTATATCAGTGCCGAGTCTGCAGCGGCTTTATTTGTTGGTGCTGAGCGAACCTTAGCGGATATACTTAGCGACGATACAAACAATGTTGCCATTAAAGGTTTTGCATTAAAATCAACCGTTGAAATGGCCAGTAAAAGTCGTCATGAAGAGATCACTAGCCCTAATATCATTGCTGCTATTGAAGGAAGCGATCCAAGTCTAAAAGATGAGTATGTTGTTTTTAGTGCGCATCTTGATCATATCGGTCTTAGTAGTCATGGTGATGAAGAAGATAAAATCAATAATGGTGCGCTTGATAACGCTTCAGGCGTTGCAATACTATTAGAAACTGCGCGTTTGTTATCGGCTATGCCTGAAAAGCCAAAGCGTTCTATTTTGTTCGTGGTGGTAACGGCTGAAGAAAAAGGCTTATTAGGATCTAGTTACTTTGCAACAAACCCAACGGTACCTACATCAAAAATGGTCGCCAATGTTAATTTAGATATGCCATTAATTTTATATCCGTTCGCCGATATTATTGCTTTCGGTTCTACACACTCAAGTTTAGGGCCTATTGTTGCGAGTGCTGCCGAAAAAATTAATTTATCGTTAAGTGACGATCCTATGCCAGAGCAGGCGTTATTTACTCGCAGCGATCATTACAGCTTTGTAAAAGCTGGTATTCCATCTGTATTCTTAATGACGGGCTTTAAATCTAAAGATCCTGAAATAGATGGTGGTGCGGTATTTGGTGATTTTCTTAAAAATCATTATCATCAGCACAGTGATGAAATAACCTTACCTATTCGTTACGATGCCGCGGCAAGTTTTGCCGAAGTGAATATGATGATAGGTTTAGAAATTGCTAATGGTGATAAGCGTCCAACTTGGAACCAAGGTGATTTTTTTGGAAAAACTTTCGCTCAGTAAAATACCTCAATAGAAAATATAAAAACGCAGTGATGAAGATCACTGCGTTTTTTTTGTTTTCTGTTTTAAAGCAACAAGCTACACTATTAATATTATTCTATAAAAAATGATTGATAACCCAATGGATGCTCACCAATATGCGCTTCAAGCCAATGGCTCTTTTGCGCTTCCCGATGCCTGCTTTAAAATTAAAGCCTTAATGGACAATGAAGATTCAAGCATTGAAGACTTTGCTAATGTGATCAGTGTCGATCCTTCGATGACTTCGCGTTTATTACAAATAGCAAATAGTGCGATTTATAGTTTTCCTGGCGAAATAAGTACTATTTCACGTGCCATTACCATTATAGGTACGCAAGCTATTTATAACATGATGTTAGTGGATGTTGCGGCAACCGCTTTTAAGCATTTTTCAAATCAGGCTATCGATTTAAAACGCTTCTGGCGAATGAGTATCTTTTGTGGCTTAGCGACTAAAAACTTAGCCATTAAAGCAGGTATACGAGATATTGAACGGCTTTTTGTTGCCGGACTCTTGCAAAATTTTGGTGAATTGATTGTCGCAAAAATAACCCCTGAGATTGCAAAAAAATGTGAAAAATATTCAGCAGAACAATTGCCTTGGGTATTACAAAAGCAAGCCTTGGGTTTTACTTATACTGATATTTCTGCCGAACTGTTAAAGATATGGCAAATACCTGAAAAAATCATTTTACCGATCCGTCACTTTAATGAAGCGAAAACTATTCAAATTAATAAAGATGTCAAGGTACTCTATTTAGCATCTCGCTTAGCTTTAGTTGATAGTCACCCTGATCAGTTTGATTATGATGATAGTGTTGATGAAAGCTTATGCGCGAATTTAAATATTTCAAGTGATGATTTAGCTCAGGCAATAGTGTTTGCGGCAGAAGAAGCGGAAAATATTCTTACTATTATGAATGGTGGGCTCTTCTCAAAATAGCAAAACGGGGCTGTACAGAAGCGTATCTTGCTAAATATATTATTTTTATTGTCTGTTTTTCAATGGCTTGGCTGGTTGTTGTCTAAGTGCAACTATATTTATACACTTAATTACTAATACCTTCGTTCTAAAAGAAGACATTAATTATAAAGCCTGCTAGCATCAGGCAATTCTTTTTTTCGTATAGTTAATAAACTATACAAAATATGCCCTACAAATAATTATAATTAAGGACATTTATGAGCGCATCGAGAGAGCAGTTTAGCTCTAAACTTGGATTTATTTTGGCAGCAGCAGGTTCTGCTGTTGGTATTGGCAATTTAGTTGGCTTTCCAGTAAACGCAGCTAAAAATGGGGGTGGCGCATTTTTAATCATGTATGCAATATTCGTATTTTTAATTTGTTTACCGGTAATGATTGCAGAAATGGCCGTTGGTCGAAAAACCCAAAAAGAACCTGTTGGCGCCTACAAAGCGTTAAGTGGCGGCAGTAGAGGTTGGGGTATCGCTGGTATATTCGGTGTCTTAACTCCCTTTATGATTGCGGTTTTTTATATGGTGCTAACGGTCTGGATTTTTGGCTATGTTGCATTAACACTCGCGGGTAAATTAGATTACTTAGCCAGTGGCAATGGTTTTGGTGAGTTCATCAACAGTCCCTATTTATTTGTTGCTATGTTTGCCGTAGCGGCTATTGTCAACTTCATCTTAGTGGCAGGTGTCAAAGAGGGCATAGAAAAAGCGGCAAAAGTTTTAATGCCAACATTATTTGTGATGTTGTTAATTATGGTGGTTTACGTCTTAACACTAGAAAATGCTTTTGCTGGTGTGAAATTCTTTATTGTTCCTGATTTTGATAAAATTACTCCTTCAGTCATTAATGGCGCATTGTCACAAGCCTTTTTCTCGCTATCACTCGGTATGGGGATTTTAATTACTTACGGTTCATATATTAATAATAAAACCGACATAGTTAATTCTGCAAAACTGGTTGCACTAACCGACACCGCTGTTGCCTTTACTGCGGGTTTAATGATTTTACCTGCAGTGTTTTCATTCAACCCGAATGTTAACCCAGCGGAATTAAGTGACAGCTCAGTCTCATTGATCTTTACTTTTTTACCTAAAATATTTTTAGCATTACAAGTGTCGCTTGGTTATATTGGTGCGAGTGCTGTTGCGGCATTTTTCTTCCTGTTGGTCTTTTTTGCTGCAATAACATCACTGGTATCGATTATTGAAGTACCCGTTTCTTACTTAGTGACTGAAAAGAAACATAGCCGCAGAAAAGCTTTATCAATTTTAATGATTGTTGGTGGCGCGCTAACAGTCTTTGCTATGGTCTCTTTTGGTATGGTGTCATTCTTTACTGAATTTACCAGTTATGCTGGGGGCACACGTTCATTCTTTGACGTGGTTTATGATATTTTCTACGATACTATTTTACCGTTAAACGGCTTTTTATTATGTGTTTTCGTTAGCTATCGTTGGAAAAAGCATAACTTGTCAGAAGAGCTGGCTATTGGTAACGATACCTATAAAGGCTCTTGGGTAGAAAAGTACGTTAACTTTTCATTAGGCACTTTTATTCCAGTCATTGTCTTGGGTATTTTCTTGAATACGGTGACACAAAAATTCTTTGCTTTTAGTATTTTTGGATTTTAGTTTATTAATCTAGACTAAACAGGCAAACGATTTGAACGTAAAGCCGCATAATTTGTTATTATGCGGCTTTATTTTTGGCCATAAAAAATTAAGTTATGAATTCAACGCTTCAAACACATCTTCAACCTATTTTAGTCAGTCTTCAAAATGAAAATAAGCTCGTCGATTGTCAGCGATTATTTCACGGTCGTGGTCATGCTTACCCTGGCTTAACCCATGTTAATGTTGATTGGTTCTCACCCGTTGTGCTTATTACGCTTTACCAAGAGGTTGAAGAGGCTTGGTTAAGTGAACAAGTTATCGTGATCCAGCAGTTGCTACCACAATGTCTATCTATTCAAGTGCAGTATCGCAGCCGAAAATTTTCGCCAAGTGAAGTACTCTGGGGAGAAGAGATTACCGCATTAAACGCACAAGAACATGGTTTGCAATATCACCTTAGTTTGGGGAAGGCACAAAATTCTGGACTGTTTCTTGATATGAGTAATGGCCGCCAGTGGGTCAAAGATAACAGTGAAGGTAAAAAAGTGTTAAACCTTTTTGCCTACACCTGTGCTTTCTCTATTGCTGCCATCGCCGGTGGTGCAGAGCAAGTCGTTAATATTGATATGAGTAAAGGCGCTTTATCAACAGGACGTGAAAACCATAAACTTAATAAGCAAGAAGCGAGTAAGGTAAAATATGAAGGTGTCGATATATTTAAGTCTTACGGCAAGTTAAAAAAATATGGTCCTTATGATTTATTAATCTGCGATCCACCTTCATTTCAAAAAGGGAGTGTCAATATTGAGCGAGATTATCAGAAAATAATTAAACGTTTGCCGGTATTAATGGCAAATAATAGTGATGTTATACTCTGTTTAAACTCTCCTGATTTAAGTGAGGACTTTTTGTTAGCGGAAGTCGCTAGAGAGTGCCCTCAGTGTCAATTTCAGCATCGTATTGATAACCCTGAGGTGTTTGTTGAGGCTGAAGCAGGTAAGGGCTTGAAAGTACTTTATTTTCGCTATATTGAAATGTCTTAATAAGCCAGACTTAGCTAATCACTATTCGTGCTGCAAGTAATATCAAAAAGCTGCCGGTTACCTTGTCAACAATATGGCTGTTTTCACGTAACTTACTAATGATATTACCGCGCGATAGTGTAAAAGTTACTAGGCAATACCATAAAGCATCAATGCTGCCTACGGTGGCGGTCATTATTACTTTTTGTTCACTGCTGGCATCTCCTGCTAAAAACTGGCTAAATAATGCGAGAAAGAAAATAGCAAGTTTAGGATTTAAAAAGGCAATTAAAAAGCCATCTCGCCAGCCATTTACCTGTGTTTTTGCCGCGGAGTCATCTTGAGAAAATACTTGGTTATTTTTTTTACTTAATAATGATTTTACCCCCAAGTAAAGTAAAAAAGCAGCGCCTGCATATTGAATAATACTAAATATTAAAGGCGATTTAACGATAATTACCGCTATGCCTGTTGCTGTAATCGCCGCGTAAAGTGCAACGCCTAAACCGTGACTAATCGCCGTCGCATAACCTTGTGGTGTTCCGCCAGCGAGGGTGTTTTTGATGACTAATGCTAAACTCGGGCCTGGTGATAAAGCGCCCATCATACAAATAACCACAAAAGATAACCATAAGTGAAATTCCATTAATTATTATTCTCTTTTTTAAAGGATTGAATCGTAATTTTGTCTATTTTACTGGCTCAACGCTAAGGTACGCACACGTAAAAAGCTAGCAAATTTTGGCACACCTCGCGCTGTTTTACCAATGTATTTAAAGGTAATTGTGCTACCAATCTTTGGTGGGTTTTTACGTTGTTCGTCAGTAAAACCACTACCAATTTTAAAGAGTAAGCCTGACTTCATTTTTACTCTTATCGATCCCATCATATTTTTGTATTTACCTTTACCTGCGATATAAGCAACAACGATCGCTTCACTATCATCATATTGTTTTAATTTTATCAGGTCTTGGCTTCTCCCTATTTTATAATAGGCGGCTTGATGATGTAGCATCAGTCCTTCCCCGCCTTTTTCGACCACGTCTGCTAAACGTTGATTCAATATCGCAATTGAGTTTACTTTCTCTTGTTTTATGATTTGCCAATAGTGATTGTCAGTTGTTGCCATCTCAGCTTTCATTTGCTTAATACGCTCACTAAAAGTACCTGAATGCTTGGGTAAATCAAAAACCATAAAGCGTATTTTCTGCCAACAACTTATTGTGATTTGCTGTTGGGGGGCATGCTTTCTAACACAGCTGCTGATCTTTTCAAATTCAGCACGCTTGCTCCATAGTTCGCCATCAAGATAGGTTAATGGCCAACCTTGAGTAAACCATTTTGGCGCATGGATAAGATTACCGCCACGGGTTAATAAGTTTTTACCGTTCCAATAACCTCGAATACCGTCAAGTTTTTCACTAACAAAATATTCGCTGATCTTTATCGGGGTTTTACTCTCTACTTTATAAGGCGTAGCCAGCTGAATTTTTGGTAACTCTGAGGTGTAGCCTTGTGGCCAAAGGATAAAACTGGTGAATATGGCAAAATATTTTAAGGTGAATATTTTCAAAATTGAACATCCTTGCTCATTTCTCGATAGGTTTTAGTATAGAAGTTTTTTTTGTGATTGCTAATGTAATGTTAATTAAATGTACTAAGCTGTTAATGTTAGTTGTTGTTTTATTGCGAAGTTCAAGGAGGAGCTATGTAT
>NZ_JACGWC010000070.1:0-1192 GCF_014077545.1 Colwellia sp. BRX10-1 | reverse complement strand
CTTATAGTTCGACCAAGCCACCTAATTTACTAAAGTAACTTACTATTAGATTAGGTGGAACATGCTTCTGTTGGTTACGAATATTGAATGGCAAACATCCAATGTTTCTAACAAGACGTTCGAACCAACAGAGCAACTCATTTCAAAACGCATACTCAGGGATTGCCTACGACGACTATCTATAAGACCTGCGAGAAATGAGATTTAAGCACATTCCACTTGTAACTTTACGCGCAGGAGCTGCAAAATGAAAGCATATAACATTGATAATTTCGCTGCCTTAATCGGCATTGATTGGGCAGATAAAAAACATGATATCTGTGAACACCCTAACAATACCGATAAATACCACTATTCCATCATTAAGTGTAAACCCGAAGCGCTACATGAATGGGCAATGAGCCTTAAAAAGCGTTACCCAAATCAACAAATTGCTGTGGCTTGTGAACTTAAAAAAGGACCTCTTATTTATGCACTAGCCAAATATAATCATATTACCTTATTCACCATTAATCCCTCTACAGTCGCTAAATATCGTAAGGCTTTTACCCCAAGTGGTGCGAAAGACGACCCTACTGATGCCTTGATACAAGTAGAAATCCTCACTCTACACATGGCTAAACTCACCGCTATTGAACCCGAATCACCCGCGATGCGCTCACTCACACAGTTGGTTGAATATCGACGGAACTTGGTGCAAGACAGTGTAGATTTATCCAATAAAATAACAGCTACACTAAAGAATTACTACCCACAAGCACTTGAATGGTTTAAAGAAAAAGACACCTTTATCTTCTGTGACTTCATCAGTAAATGGTCATCACTTGCCAAAGTTAAAAGAGCAAAAAAACAAACGCTATTAGATTTTTTTAACAGTCATAACTCACATTACGCCCATGTGAATAACGCGCGTATTTTAAGTATCAAAAGTGCGATGCCATTAACCGAAGACGTCGGCGTAATAGAGCCAAACAAGCTATTAGTGGAAGTGCTTATCGCACAATTCAGAGTCTTGCTAAAGGGAATTGAGTCGTTAGATAAAGCGATAAAAGAGGCCTATAAAGTGCAAGATGATAAAGTTATTTTTGATAGCTTTCCTGGTGCAGGTCCACAACTTGCGCCACGATTATTAGTGGCATTAGGCAGTAATAGAGATCGTTATGATGATGCGTCTGAGCTACAGAAATATGCG
>NZ_JACGWC010000044.1:0-13872 GCF_014077545.1 Colwellia sp. BRX10-1 | reverse complement strand
CAACTTGAAATTTGTTGTAGAGCTAATCAACCCAGTAGCGATGGATGAAGGTTTACGCTTCGCTATCCGTGAAGGTGGTCGTACTGTTGGTGCTGGTGTTGTATCTAAAATCATCGCATAATTGCAGATTTTAGTTCTCACGAGAACTTAAAGAAAAGACGCTTAGGCGTCTTTTTTTATATCTAGATTTTAGTGAAATTGTCAAACAGTCAAAACTGTCAAAGTTACTAACACAGAGCAGGTGTTGTATCGCTGTACCTAAAAGAAGCATCGCATAATTGCAGATTTTAGTTCTCACGAGAACTCAAGAAAAGACGCTTAGGCGTCTTTTTTTATCTCTAAATTTTAGCAAAACTGTAAAATCGCTAACACAGGGCAGGTGTTGTATCGCTGTACCTGAAAGAGGCATCGCATAATTGCAGGTTTAAGTGCTCACGAGAATTCAAAAAAAGACGCTTAGTCGTCTTTTTTTATCACTAAATTTTAGTGAAATTGTCAAACAGTCAAAGTTGCTAACACAGAGCAGGTGTTGTATCGCTGTACCTAAAAGAGGCATCACATAATTGCAGATTTTAGTTCTCACGAGAATTCAAGAAAAGACGCTTAGGCGTCTTTTTTATGTCTTATTTCAGTGATCAAAAGAATAGAATGAAATTAATTACGAATGATAACTATTATTGTTTGCAATAATCATTAGAGCTAATTACAATACATGCAAATGAAAGTGATTCGTATTTGTATTGGTGCAGTAAGATGAAAAACAAAATTTCTGTTTTATCAACATTGGCAATGGTCAGTTTTTGTAACCTTGCTCAGGCTGATGATCAACCCTCTGTTATTAACTTTAACAAACAACAGCAACAAATTGAAAAGCTTCAAAGTGAACTTAGACAATTAAGTCTAGCCGTATCCTCAACAAGTCATAAAGATCAGCTAAATTATTCAGCCGTCAAAAATTGGCACATTACCTCTTATGGCAGTGTACTTTATAAAACGGAAGATGTTTTTCGTAACACGCAAGACACACAACCACAAAAGCGCAGCATAACTGATGTCGAACGCGTTGTTTTAGAATTTGGTTATCGGTTTGATCCCCAATGGCAAGTTGAAATAGAGTTAGAGTACGAACATGGTGGTACGGGCGCAGCATTAGAATATGATGGCTTCGAAGAATTCGGCGAATTTGAAACTGAGATAGAAGCGGGTGGTGAAGTTCTGGTTGAAAAATTAGAACTCAAATATGCTTACAATGACTACTTTGCTATTAAACTTGGCAGAATATTTGTCCCTGTGGGTTTAGGGACTGAGTTACACAAACCTGATCAATATTTTACTACCCAGCGTCATTGGAGTGAATCAACACTTATCCCCCAAGTTTGGCATGAAACCGGGATTAACTTCACTGCAAATTGGCAAGGATTTAAGGCGCAAGCTTTACTGACGACAGGCCTTAATTCTGAATACTTTCGTACTTATCGCTGGGTAGCCAGTGGTCACCAAAAAAGATTCGAAACGATCAATGCCGACGACTTAGCGTTAACGCTTCGAGTAGATTATGGCGACCTTAAAAAAGGCTCAGGGATAGGCGCTAGTTTTTACAGCGGTAACACCAGTGGTAATCGCAATAATACCAATAATATTTCAGCGGATGGCCATTTATCCATTATCGGGCTCAATGGCGTTTATCGTTATCAAGATTGGACGCTACGAGGTCAGTATTTATTCGGCAAATTAGATGACAGCTTAGCCATTACTGCCGCTAATAAAACAACGCCAGGATTAAAACCAGGTAACTTTGCTCAATTAGGTAGTGAAGCTGAGTCAGCATTTCTAGAAGTCGCCTATAACAGTCAATTTCTGCTTGGTCTTAGCAAACCTTTGTATCTATTTACTTCATATGATTATGCCAACCCTATTAAAGAAGTAGCAGGGGGCTTAGCTACCTCTCGTTTTGATATTAAAGAAATTGCCATCGGTGTGAACTACATACCAATAAAAAATGTGGTACTCAAAGCTCAGTTTGCTGAAAAATCTTATGCACAAAGCAACCTTGATAATACCCAAAGTTTTAGCCTATCGATGGGCTATTATTTTTCAATATAACCATCAGTTTAAAAGACGACTGTAAATTTAAAGGAATTAAAAATGTCATTGAAAACTTCACTCTTCGCAACGACCACAGCAATATTAATGTTATCTGCATGTGGTGGTAGCAGTTCTTCACAGTCAATACCTGTTATAGAAGAACCATCAGGCTTCGCGTTTGATGCAACCGCTATGATAAGTAATATAACAAACGATATTATTGTTGAAGGTTATAACGACCTGAACACCAAAGCAGAGATCTTTCACTTAGCGACCTTGTCATTATTAAATTCTCCGAGCCAAGAAACATTATTGGCAACTCAACAAGCATGGCAAACAGTTCGCCAACCTTGGGAGCAAGGAGAAGCTCATATTTTTGGACCAGTAGATGCCTTATCTATAGATCCTCATTTAGATACCTGGCCATTAAATACCAGTGATCTGCAAAGTTTATTAGCAACACAAAGTGGTTTTAATGCCGAGGTTATTAAGTTATTTAACGACGATGTTCAGGGCTTTCATACCATGGAGTTTCTACTTTTTGGCGATGGCTTAACCGATAATGCTAAAGCGATAGATGAAATGACAGCGTTAGAGCGTGAATATTTAGCTGCTACTGCAGAAGTGTTTCGTGAATATACCCAATCGCTTTTTGATGCATGGACGGTTAGACATGATGCCAATGATACAAACTCATTACCCTACCAAGAATTTTTGCTGATACCAGGTAATGACATTTATGCGTCTGAACTAGGCGTCGTAGAAGAATTAATTAATGGCATGATAGGTATTGTTGATGAAGTCGCTAACGGAAAAATTGCTGAACCCTTTGGTAGTGATATTAACTCAACGGATACCTCGTTAGTTGAATCACAATACAGTTGGAATTCACTGGCTGATTTCACAAATAATATTCAAGGGGTTAAAAATGTTTACCTAGGGACCACAAATTCACAAGCTGTGACCGATGTAGGAATTATTAATTTCGTTCAAGCCGCGGATAGTGCTTTAGCTATTCGCATCGATACCGAAATAACGACAGCAATAACAGCAATTAAAGCGATTTCAGGTGAAAATGATATGCCGTTCAGGCAAGCAATTAATGATGTAGAAGCACGTGTTCGTATTCAAGCCGCTATTGATGCTTTAAGTATTTTACAAACATCATTAGAGAGTGATGTGCTTATATTGTTGAATAACTGGAATAACTAACAGTGATTTAGTTGCTAACCGACCCCTAAAGGATGTAAGCCGTGCAAGGATGCACTTCCCTTTAATTTATAAATAGAACAAAACTTATGTTAAATATGAATAATATAAACAAGGGTTTAATAATTACGATTAATCTTTTACTGGCAACATTATTTCTTAGTGCCTGTAATCGTGATAGTCAGTCAAATGATAATGCTGTTGTTGAACCTGATTACCCTGATTATACTTTTGTTGAAAACCTAGGTGATAAAGCGACAGCATTTGATGCTAGTGATTCAGGGCATGGCTTTTCAACTCCAATAACGACCTTAACTGACGCTGAACTAAACCAACACCTGACTGGCGATGCTAATTTTGAAATGGCGTTTACAACAGCGCCAAATATGGAACACCCTGAATTAGATGGTTTGGGACCGGTTTTTAATAATCAAAATTGTAACTCATGCCACCAGCGTGATGGTCGTCCATCTACATTAACCATTCCACAAGACCAAGATCGTATTTTATTAGGCGCTAATGCCGGTATTTTTTTGAGAATGAGTATTGAAGACGGTGAATGCACAGCGCCGTCAATTAATAATAACTATTGTCAAAATAAGCCTGTGCAAGGTTTTGGTACCCAGCTATTTCATCGAGGTGTGTTAAAAGCACGGGCTGATTGGCAAGATCACCCTTTTGTTGGTCAAGCCGATGTTTATTTAGCTTATGAATTTAAAACAATAACGTATGCCAATGGTGATACGGTTGAATTAAAGAAACCGGTATTTACCATTGAAAATGCTTACGATGTTGGCGACGGTCAACAACGCGATAGTGCAATTATGCAGGTTGATGTGCGTTATAGCCCACGTAATGGCATGCCAATCTTTGGTTTAGGTTTATTAGAACTCATCGCCGAAGCCGATATATTAGCGTTAAGTGATGAGCTAGACACCAATAACGATGGTATTTCAGGTCGTCCAAATTGGGTTTTCGACCCAATTAAAGCGAAAAACAAAGATCTTATGCCTGTGTCACTTGGACGCTTTGGCTGGAAAGCAAGCACACCCAGTGTTCGTGTTCAGTCTCTAGGCGCATTACGGGGTGATATGGGGATTACCAATCCGTTATTCCCACAGGAGAGTATCGCTAATTCACCTTTGCATGAAAGCTATTTAACGCGGACAGGTTTTATTGATACCGGTGTTGATGAACAAGGAGGTAGTGAAGCAAGCCAAGAGTTCTCAGATGATGTTGTTTTTTATGCGGAAACATTAGCGGTGCCATCAAGACGCAATATAAATAATGAAATGGTAATTGCCGGCGCACAATTATTTGAAGAGGTCGGTTGTGTGTCTTGCCATCAAACAGACTTTACTACGATGAGTGGTGATATTTTGGTGGGAGGAGTACCTGCACCTGAGTCATTAAAAGGACAACATATTTACCCCTTCACAGACATGTTATTACACGATTTAGGCGCAGAATTAGCAGATAATCGTCGTGATTTTATGGCAACAGGCAATGAGTGGAAAACTCGACCACTGTGGGGAATAGGGTTAACTAAAACAGTGAATCCTGCCGCAGGTTTTTTACATGATGGTCGAGCGAGTACGGTAGAAGAGGCAATACTTTGGCATGGCGGTGAAGCGCAACAAGCTACCGACAAGTTTATGGCATTAAGTGTTAATGAACGTGAGCAACTAGTCTCTTTTGTTATGTCTTTATAAGTCAGCGCCGCGCCGACAATGTTATTATTTCTCCAGAAGAAGTGGGCTTTGCGCAAAGCATCACTTATTCAAGGCGTTAAAGAGTTACTTTAACGCCTTATTTTTTTAAAAACGAGTGAGTAAATCGTAAGTTATAGTCTAAAAAAATGCGTGTCTTATTAACCGTCTTCCTTTAAGTGATATTATTTTTTTAAAAAGCGGGATGGTGATTTAACAGGATCAGCCTTTAATCGTAAGTTATAGTCTAAAAACGCTGTAGATCTTTACTTATGCACCACTTATTAATTCTTTTTTCAAAATACTGCTCGACGACAATGCTGAGTTTTCAGGTAACTGTGTGTGTCCTGCTAAGAGATAAATGACTTTCTGTCCATTCTCTGCGAGTTCAAGTGCATGTTGAAAATTAATAAGTATTGATGAAGTAATACTTTGTGGATACTTTTCAGCATCACGGCGTATATATTCAATTAGGTCGATATTAACGTCATCGTCATAAAATACCGCTTCAGCAAATTGCATTTCTCGGTGAGTCTGTAGGGTTAATTTATCTGGATTACCATCTAATGTATGAACAAAGACAATTTCACCTACCGGCGGTGTAATTTCTTTCTTTATGCTGGCAATAAGCTGTTGTTCAGCTTCGGGTATATTACCTTGTAAAATCTGCTCACCGATAGGCCCTCTTAATACGCTTTCCCAGAAGGTCCTACGGTTGCGCAGTCCTCTTACTCTTGCTTTAACATGATCTCGAAATTTAAAAGAGAAATCTGCAAGCCTACCGTAGCCATTGGGTAGGGTTTTTTCAATTTGTTCTCTAAGCATCCTTAACAATATAGGGGCACTTCCAGAGCTAGACATAGCGATAATCATCGGTGCGCGATCTATGATTGCTGGCGTGATGTAAGTACAGAGTTCAGGTTGGTCAACAACATTGGTGAGAATGTTGAGCGGTTGTGATTCACCAGCAACCGCTTTATTGACTTCGCCATCGTCGGTAGCTGCAATCACTAAGTTCATGCCAATTAAATGGCCGCTTTGGTAATTGTGAGCGAGCCAATGTAGATCATGGCCATCGACTAATCGTTTCACACTTTCAGATAAGCTTGCAGCCATAACCGTAATGTTAGTGGTACTTTTTAGCAGTAATTCAATTTTACGTGCCGCGACATCACCACCACCAATGATCATCGCCGATATGTTTTTACCCTCAAGAAAAATGGGGAAATATTTCATTTAAATAACCTATATTGTCTTTAATCTGTGTATGAGCCTAAACAATTGCGTTAAGACGGTAATGATAAAAGTTTTTCACTGATGGCTAAACCATTACTGTCGCCGTAGATGAACTGTCCGGGAATAAAATGAATGCCGGCAAAAGTAATGGGAATATTTACTTCACCAATACCTAGTTTCTCAGTTTTAATTGGGCAACAACCCAATGCTTTTACACCTAGTTTTAGCGTGGCAATCGTACCCGCATCACGAATACAGCCATTAATGACTATTCCTTGCCAACCATTTTTAACCGCTTTTTCAGCAAGCATGTCACCTAACAGTGCACGTGTGGTACTTGCTTTACCATCAATAACCATGACTTTACCTGTGCCGTCAGTATCTACCAAAGCTTTAACTTTTGAATTGTCATTAAAACAAGACACGGTGACTATTTCCCCATAAAAAATGTTATTTTTGCCATAGTCAGTAAATAGCGGTTGTGCCAGTGTTAATGCGTTAGGGTAAATGTCATATAAATCAGGGAGAAGATCGAGCATCGTAGAGTTCCTTATTAGGCCAGAGGGAATAATTATCCTAGCAATACTCTAGCAGAAGTCTTTGTAGGTATTAACTAACAAATGCTAAACTAGTGAAAAATTTATAGTGAGCACCTCCCATGCCTTGGATACAACTTCGCTTGAGTGCGAATGAAGACACATCAGAAAAATATAGTGATTGGTTAAGTGCTTGTGGCGCACAAGCCGTGACGTTTATCGACGCCCAAGATACCCCTATTTATGAGCCGCTTCCGGGTGATGAAGTTATCTATTGGCACAATACCGTGGTAATGGGCTTATTCGATGCCAGCCATGACATGGATAAAACCATTACTTATTTGAAAAGTATCCATCCAGATAAAAACGATATGGCTTACAAGTTAGAGCAACTTGAAGATAAAGATTGGGAAAGAGAGTGGATGGACAACTTCCATCCAATGAAATTCGGTGAGCGTTTATGGATTTGTCCAAGCTGGCGCGAAGTTCCTGATCCAACCGCGGTTAATGTTATGCTTGATCCAGGTTTAGCGTTTGGCACAGGAACCCATCCAACCACGGCATTATGTTTAACCTGGTTAGACGGATTAGATTTAGTCGGTAAAACTGTAGTTGATTTTGGTTGTGGTTCAGGAATTTTATCGCTGGCGGCACTTAAGCTAGGCGCGAAAAAAGTCATTGGTATTGATATTGATCCACAAGCATTACAAGCAAGTAAAGCAAATGCTGAGCGCAACGGTATTGCAGACCGTTTAGAACTTTTCTTACCAAAAGATCAGCCAAGTTTTAAAGCTGATGTGGTTGTCGCTAATATTTTAGCCGGACCATTACGTGAATTAGCGCCAACGATTATTGAATTTGTTGCACCAAATGGTCACCTTGCACTGTCAGGTGTTTTAGAAGAACAGGCCAATGAACTGCAAAATATTTATAGTCAGTGGTGTGAAATGGATGCCATTGCTGTTCAAGATGAATGGGTTCGTCTTTCAGGTAAAAAAAATTAGTCAAAAACCCTGTTATTAATTGAGCAGTATTCGTTAGCTATTTGTACAAATTCTGCTCACATCAATAGTTTGCAAAAAGTCAATATTAAAAACGCAAAAAAAAGCAAGAATTGTTCAATTTATATGCTTTTCAATTCCCTTAAAAACACGTAAACTTAGCGCCCTTTTGAATAGTAGCTCAAAAAAACAGCAACATGAATATAGGTTCGTATACTTTATCAAGTAATGTAATGCTTGCTCCAATGGCCGGAATAACCGACCAACCTTTTCGACAACTGTGTTGTCAAATGGGAGCAGGGTTAGCCGTGTCAGAAATGATTTCGTCTAATCCCAAAGTATGGCATACCGAAAAATCTAAGCGACGAAGTATTCATAGTGAATTTGCAGGTATTCGTTCGGTACAAATTGCCGGTTCAGATCCTGAAGAGTTAGCGTTTGCTGCTAAAGTTAATGTTGAAAATGGCGCACAAATTATAGATATTAATATGGGCTGTCCTGCTAAAAAGGTCAATAAAAAGCTCGCGGGTTCTGCATTATTAAAAGAACCTAAATTAGTTGAAGAAATAGTGCGAAGTGTTGTTGATGCGGTAAACGTGCCAGTAACACTTAAAATTCGTACCGGCTGGTGTGAGAACACTCGCAACGGCATTGAAATTGCTAAAATTGCTGAGCACAACGGTATTCAGTCTTTAGTCGTTCATGGTCGCACCCGTAATGATTTTTATAAAGGGGATGCGGAATACGAAACGATAAAAGCCATCAAGCAAGCGGTTAGTATTCCCGTTGTGGCTAATGGCGATATTACCAGCGCAATCAAAGCGGCGCAGGTATTAAATTTTACTGGGGCTGATGCCGTAATGGTGGGTCGTGGTGCCCAAGGGAAACCTTGGATTTTTCGAGAGATTAAGCATTTCTTGAAAACGGGTGAACATTTGTCTGCCCCCTCATTGGAAGAGATTTGTCCGATAGTTATTGGGCATGTAAAGGACTTACACAACTTTTACGGTGACTTTATGGGTGTTCGTTTTGCTCGTAAGCACGTTGCTTGGTATATGCTCGCGTATGATCAAGAGAAAAAATTTCGTTCTGTTTTTAATGCGTTAGAGTCATCTACCGATCAACTTGATGCATTAGAACTGTATTTTGATAATTTAAATTAACTAGAAAGAGTCTGAACTTTATGTTTGAACAAAATATTTCATCACCATTCGTTACTGGCAAGATCCAAACTCAAGCTGAGTATTCTCCATTACGTACTCAAGCTAAACAAGCTATCAGTAACTACTTATCGCAATTAAATGGTAATGATGTAGATGATATGTACGACCTTGTACTTTCTGAAATCGAAGCGCCAATGTTAGAAGAAGTTATGAAGTATACGCGCGGTAACCAAACACGTGCAGCTAACTTGTTAGGTATCAACCGTGGTACTTTACGTAAGAAGCTTAAAAAATACGGCATGAACTAAAAAATAGACAGGTTGTCCCTGTCAATCGAAAGCACCCTAGGGTGCTTTCTTTATTTCTAGCTAAGGGGTTTTCTTCAGCTAGCTACTCATTACTGAGTAAAGGATTTATTTTAAAAAATCACTGCCAAGGACAAATGTCAACGGCCAGACAATTAAACTAACTTTAAGGTTAACAATAAAGCAATGGATACTCCACGCCCAATCAAACGTGCATTATTAAGTGTTTCTGATAAAACAGGTATTGTCGATTTCGCTCGTAGTTTAGCGCAAAAAGGTGTTGATATTTTATCAACCGGCGGCACAGCAAAATTATTAGCTGATAATGGTATACAAGTTACTGAAGTTTCTAAATACACAGGTCACCCTGAAATTATGGACGGTCGTGTTAAAACACTTCATCCAAAAGTTCATGGCGGAATTTTAGCGCGCCGTGGTATGGATGAAGCCGTTATGGCTGAAAACGATATTAGCGCGATTGATCTTGTTGTCGTTAACCTTTACCCATTTGCTAACGCAGTTAGTGATGAAAACTGTAGCTTAGAAAACGCGATTGAGAATATTGATATCGGTGGTCCCACTATGGTTCGTGCAGCGGCAAAAAATCATAAAGATGTGACGATTATTGTTAATGCTCACGATTATGAGCGCGTATTAGCAGAAATGAATAGTAACGATGATTCATTAACGTATAACACACGCTTTGACTTAGCTATTGCTGCCTATGAACATACTGCAGCTTACGACGGTATGATCGCAAATTACTTTGGCAAAATGCTTAGTGCGCGAAGTGGTGAAAAAAGCGAAGTTAACTTTAAAGAAAAAAACAAATTTCCACGCACCTTTAACAGTCAGTTTATTAAAACTGAAGATTTACGTTACGGTGAAAACTCGCATCAGGATGCTGCTTTTTATGTCGAAGCAAATCCTGAAGAAGCATCGGTTTCAACGGCTAAGCAATTACAAGGCAAAGCGCTTTCTTATAACAATATAGCTGACACGGATGCCGCTTTAGAATGTGTTAAAGAATTTGATGAGCCGGCGTGTGTTATCGTTAAACATGCTAACCCTTGTGGTGTTTCTATTGGTGACAATATCTTAGCCGCTTACGAAGGTGCTTATCGTACAGATCCTACCTCAGCATTTGGTGGCATTATCGCCTTCAACCGTGAATTAGATGCCGACACAGCAGAAGCTATTGTTTCTCGCCAGTTTGTCGAAGTTATTATCGCGCCAAGTGTTTCAGAGGCTGCGGCACAAATTGTTGCTGCTAAACCTAATTTACGTTTATTAGCCTGTGGTGAATGGTCGACCAAAACTACCGGTTTTGATCTTAAACGTGTTAATGGTGGCTTATTGGTTCAAGACAGAGACCAAGGCAAAGTGACCAGCGATGATTTGAAAGTTGTTACTAAACGCCAACCCACTGCTGATGAAATGCGTGACTTACAATTCTGTTGGAAAGTAGCGAAATACGTGAAATCTAATGCGATTGTTTACGTTAAAAATAGCATGACTATTGGTGTCGGTGCCGGTCAAATGAGCCGAGTTTACTCAGCTAAAGTTGCTGGTATCAAAGCTGCAGATGAAAACTTAGAAGTTAAAGGTTCAGTCATGGCATCTGATGCATTCTTTCCATTTCGTGATGGTTTAGATGCTGCCGCTGAAGCGGGCATTACTGCTGTTATTCAACCGGGCGGTTCTATGCGTGATAATGAAGTTATTGCCGCTGCCGATGAACATAACATAGCTATGGTGTTCACCGGAATGCGTCACTTCCGCCATTAAGTAGGTTTGCTTATCGTTGGTTAAATAAAATTATTCGTTGGAAGTGCTCAAGTAGATAAACTACGCTCCGCGCTTCCGCTTTTAATTTTCACTAACCAGCTTAAAGCATTTCCAAATAACGGCTTTATTAGCCTTGTTGATAAAATGTTACACTTCAACAAGGTTAAATACTTTTCTTTTATCCCCCTTATCTGTTTCTTCTTTTAAAATCTGCTATAACATGTCGAGTTAACCTTTATTCTTGATATGGAAAAGCAAATGAAAACAATAAAAACTTTATTATCAGCTTCAATCATTAGCCTGTCATTAGCCAGCGTTTCTTACGCTGATCAAGCCATGCAACCTATGGCTAATACACAGTTAGCCCAAGCGGTTGCTAGTGAACATAGATCAGCGGCTAATAAAATACGTGATGAATACCGTCATCCACAACAAACCTTAGAATTTTTTGGTTTTAATTCATCAATGACTGTTGTTGAGATAACACCTGGTGGTGGTTGGTACACTGAAATTTTAGCCCCAGCGTTAAAAGGCAAAGGAAAGTTAATCGGTGCTCATTATCCTGATACCGGTGAAGACAACTATTACAGTAATTCCCGTAAAAATTTAGTAAAAAAATTGGCTAGTCATGAGATGTTTAGTGAAGTTGAACTCTCTAACTTTGTGCCTAAGAAAGCCAGTGAATTAGCCCCCGATGGTTCTGCGGATATGGTACTTACTTTTCGTAATTTACATAACTGGGGAGAAGAAGGTGTTAGCCAAGTATTTATTGATGCCTTTAAGGCATTAAAAACTGGTGGTATTTTAGGTGTCGTTGAACATCGTTTACCAAAAGGCGCAACAGCTAACGATATGAATAGCGGCTATGTTTCTGTGGAAAAGACAATTGCACAAGCTGAAGCTGCTGGATTTACTTTTATTGCCAGTAGTGAAGTAAATGCTAATGCTAAAGATAAAGCAAGTTATGAAAAAGGTGTCTGGACATTACCCCCGTCACTTGCATTAAAAGATAAAGATAGAGAAAAATATCTGGCTATCGGTGAAAGTGATCGAATGACTTTAAAATTTGCAAAAGTAGCTAAATAATCTTAAGACTTGCGCCATAACTTCCCTTATAATGGCGCAAGTTTTTTAGCATATTTTCTAGCAAATAAAGTAGGGTTAAGATAAATGAATGTTTTAGTAATAGGTAGTGGTGGTCGTGAACATGCACTCGCATGGAAAGCTGCACAATCATCACAAGTAGAAAAAGTATTTGTTGCACCAGGTAATGCCGGTTCAGCAACAGAAAATAAAGTAGAAAATGTTGCCATATCCGCTGGCGATACTGCTGCACTAGTCGACTTTGCTAAAACTCAAAACATTACCCTAACGATTGTTGGCCCAGAGCAGCCACTTGTTGACGGCGTTGTTGATGCCTTTCAAGCCGAGGGGTTAACTATTTTTGGTCCAAGTGCTAAAGCGTCACAACTTGAAGGTTCAAAAGCATTTACTAAAGACTTCTTAGCTCGTCACAACATTCCTACAGGCTGGTACCAAAATTTTACTGAAATAGAAGCTGCGTTAGCTTATGTTCGTGAAAAAGGCGCACCTATTGTTATTAAAGCTGATGGCTTAGCAGCTGGTAAAGGCGTTATTGTCGCAATGACATTGCCAGAAGCTGAAGACGCTATTAAAGATATGCTTGCTGGTAATGCTTTTGGAGATGCCGGGCATCGTGTTGTCATCGAAGAATTTTTAGATGGTGAAGAAGCGAGCTTTATTGTTATGGTTGATGGCAAAAATGTTTTAGCCATGGCAACAAGTCAAGATCATAAGCGTGCTTATAATAATGACGAAGGACCAAATACAGGTGGTATGGGCGCTTATTCACCAGCGCCAGTAGTTACCGCTGAACTTCATCAACGTATTATGGATGAAGTCATATATCCTACAGTGCAAGGTATGGCTAAAGAAGATGCCCCTTATACTGGTTTCTTATATGCTGGCTTAATGATAGATGCGACAGGTACGCCAAAAGTGATTGAATACAACTGTCGATTTGGTGATCCAGAAACACAACCTATTATGATGCGTTTAAAGTCTGATATTGTTGAGTTATGTTTACTGGCCTGTGCTGGTAAGTTAGATACAGCGACTATTGATTTTGATCCACGTCCAGCTGTCGGTGTAGTATTAGCGGCCGGTGGTTATCCAGGCACTTACGCCAAAGGTAAAGTGATTTCAGGTTTAGAAACTAACCAGCATCCCGACAGAAAAACATTCCATGCGGGCACCACTGAAATTAATGGTGAGATAGTGACTGCTGGCGGTCGAGTGCTTTGTGCTACTGCATTAGGCGAAACGGTTACACAAGCGCAAAAATCTGCCTATGCTTTATTACACGAAATAAGCTGGGAAGAAGTACAATTCAGAACAGATATTGCCTATCGTGCAATCGCCAGAGAACAAAGTTAACTTATACTTTTTAAGTGTTGAAATGAAAGCCTCTTTTAAGAGGCTTTTTTATTAGCTAAAATCCACGAATATCTCAAGATCCCCTACAGTAAACTGAAATGATCATTGTTAGGTTTTGTTTAGTTATAACTGATAAAAAATTAATAATTACTGTAGTAGCTTTAATAAAGCTCAATAACAACGCGGTATGTATGTTAATTGACCGAACGATCGATTATTTCAAATTTATGACAAAAAAGGGTTGACGCCCAGCGAGAAATGTCTAGAATGCGCTCCAGTTCCAAGGGGTAACCCAAACGAACGTTTTGATAAGTTATCTACATCACTTTAGAGTAAAGTAGTTAACTTAACGTTTTATAGATAAGGTTTGAATCTTCGAAAAG